>NZ_CP097765.1:0-300000 GCF_023585785.1 Blochmannia endosymbiont of Camponotus modoc | reverse complement strand
TGATGTGTAAATTTATTGATTACATTATAAAACAAGTTGGGTTGTACATTGGAGAAATAAATTATCGGATGATATTCACTGGGTTTAGCTAATTCTTCATAAATTGACATATTATTAATTTGATGAGATGATTTTTGAGCTTTTTGTATCCATTGTTCAAATTCTTGTTTAGTTTGTGTAGCAATAACAGTAAATTTCATACCAGAAAATCCTTGACCACTAAAATTTGATGAAATACCTTTATATCGCCCCGCTGTATTAGCTATTAAATATAGTTCCGTACGCATTCCAGCCATTGCATAAATTTGTCCTCCTAATTGAGGAATAAAAAAAGAATTCATAACCGAATTAGAAGTAACATTGAATTTTATTGGTATATGTGCCGGAAAAACAAGCTCATTAACAACTGCTATATTTTGTTTTGGATAAATAAAAAGCCACTTCCAATCTAATGATATAACATTAATAATAATTGGTTGCTCAACAGATGATACAATAGGGTTTTTAGGATCTAATTTATGAGTAGATTTCCAAGTTACAGCCCCTAAAAAAATAATAATTAAAATTGGCACAGCCCAAATTACAAATTCTATTTTTTTAGAATTTACCCAATTAGGACTATATTGCGTATTTCTGAGATTAGATGCTCTATATTTTATAGTGAAAAGAATTGTCATCACGATTACCGGGACAACTATACTAAGCATTAATCCGAATGCGGTCAATATCAGTGAACGTTCTTCTATCCCAATTTGGCCTTTAGGATGTAATAAAACCAAATTGCTGCATCCATTTAATACCGTTATCAAACTATACAGTAACAATGAAATACATATCTTTCTATGTTTGCATACGCTGAATTTCATTCAACAATTCTAATACGAATATATATTTTAAGTCTTTGAGTTAAACAACTTACCACAAACCTGCATTAATGTAAATAATTACATATATCTAAAAATTTTTGTAATTACCATTTATTAAAAAAATTTAAATATAGTCAGTATATTTATTTGAAATTAACTTCATTTTATGATGTAAAGATAACACCAAATAATCTATTATCAATTAATAATTTACAGCAATACAAGTATTGCTAAGTATAATTGAATTAATTTTTTTTGACTAAATAACTTAATGTAAACTAATTTAATTATATATTTTATATATCTCTTCAATTATTAATATCATCGTAATATTAATACTTATAACATTATTAAAAACTTAGTGCATTGATAATTTTAAGAATATGAGTTATATAGTAATTATTTATTAGGTACAAATATAAATTAAAGATCTGTTACATTCATAATTTGTATGTTATATGATATTATGTAGCATCGTATACTTTTATTGTTGTTTTTGATTCATAAAATCAAAAGGAATCAATTAGATATGTGTAATGATTGAAAATATTAAATATTTATGGAAACACATTACTGTTAATTTATTCTATAAATATTGCGAATAAAGAATATTATGAAAGATCGACATATTTTTCTAAAAATATATATATCATAGATTTCGTGTTGGGAAAGTACCTATTTACTTGTTAAGAAAAATTATGGAATAATTATTTTTCATAAAATCGTGATATTATTAATGTAATAAAAATTTTATTGATCTTATCATCAAAACAAAATCAATTTAATTGGTGAACCTACATGCAATAATTTATACACTTTTGTAATAATAGTAAAAATTTTGTGCGCACTGTCACAGTAGAAATATATCCACATATAGAACTGGAAAGGATTCATTAGTACTGAAATGAAAAACCAATTTTTATCAGAAATTATAAAAATGGATATTGATTGGAGTTTTAAAAATATAAAAATACATGTACATAGAAATGTAGTGATAAGAAAATTAGTATTGGGATCGAGTTACTTTTAACATTATCATACTATCTTATGGTAAAATATAAAAACGACAACATTGGAGATGTTGTTATGATAGTTAATAAAAATAATTAATTTTGTTTAACTTATAAAGATAAGATGTTTGATCATAATATAAAAGATGTTTTCAATATAAAAATTAATATTCAACATGGATATCATTTCAAATAATCTTCAAGGAAAGATGCATGAATTTATTGTCATTTTTTAAAAAAATTCTAAATTTTTTTTAAAATCAAATCAAAATGACATAAACTGGCTTATTTCACATAATAAACACCGCAAAAATAAATGTATATAAAAAATCAGGAATATATTAAATTTTATTTAAACTATGTTATTAGAATAAAATAAAAAATTAAATATTAAAAATATATGTTCATATATAATGATATTGAATTTCTTTCCATACTCAATAGCATATGTACTAATAGTTCACGCAATAAAGTAAGTCAGTATATTTATGTCAATGCAAATTAAAAAATAAAACAATTACATATTTTATTGTTAGGAAAATTTAACTTCAAAGATCAATATAAACGTCGCATAAAATTGCATTGCCCGGTAATGATGTGACCCAAAAAATTGACGTTGACTATACTTCTAATTCACAACATTATTAATAATGTATTAGATACATTCGATGTTTCAAAAAATGTGATCATGGAACAACAATACGACAACGGTAGCAATATATTCGCGCTCTCTTTTATAGAGAATAGTAATTAATTTTATTCTTAATCAGACAAAATTATTACAAAAAATTACATATAACGATTTAATAAGTTATAATCAAATTGTTTGATCATTAGAAACGTTAGACTATAAGAAATATTACCTTAAATAATAAATGCTTTTATTTTAATTAGTTGATTAGATCAGAAACAATCAATTTTCATCAATGTAAAATATTCTTTAACTATTTATTACATACTACCGTAATCTTACGTATAAAATACGATAAGAACAAATAATATATATGTGAATATATAAATATTTTCTATTATAATCCTTAAACATTTGATTAATAATAAATTAACAGAAAACTATATGCTCAATAATTACTTCTTAATAAAATATGATTATTAAATTTAGTTTGAAATTTTTCATAAATTGTATTATATCAAGGTTTACATAAAACTTTTATATAATAATACAATACAAGAGGATTATAATACATGCTATGCAATGCTCACATAATTTTAAAACGCCTTATTGTCATCGTATGGTAGTAGTTCCAACAGTAATAGAGCATACTATTCGAGGAGATCGTGTATACGATATATTTTCTTTATTACTAAAAGAAAGAATTATTTTTATGACAGGAACAATCGAAGATAGTGTAGCTAATTTGATTGTTGCTCAGATGATGTTCTTAGAATCAGAAAATTCAGAAAAAGACATCCATTTGTATATTAATTCTCCAGGAGGAGTGATAACTGCAGGAATGTCGATATACGATACTATACAATTTGTAAAACCTGATGTTAGTACGTTTTGCATGGGACAAGCTGCATCCATGAGCGCTTTTCTATTAGCTTCTGGTACCAAAGGTAAACGATTTTGTTTACCGAATGCTCGAATAATGATTCACCAACCATTAGGATCTTTCCAAGGACAAGCTACTGATATTGCTATTCATACCAGAGAAATATTGAAAATTAAAAATAATATCAACGAGCTTATGGCAAAACATACCGGACAATCTATTGATATCATCAATAGAGATACAGAACGAGATTGTTTTTTATCTGCTGATGAAGCAATGAAGTATGGATTGGTAGATTGTGTGTTATCTCAACGAATATAAATTTAGATTGCTGCTTAATTTGCGTTTCATTATCATTATGATCTGTAATAAAATTTATGTCTGAATTTGTTGTTATTTATGTTTCAAGTAATTTATAGATTATTTTAAATGAATTAAACGTAAACGGAGGGATATCAGACTGTGAGCGATGATCATCAAAATCATTCAAAAAATAGTACATTGTGTTGTTCGTTTTGTGGGAAAGATCAAAATCAAGTATTAAAATTAATTACTGGATTATCAGCGCATATTTGCGATACATGTGTTGGTTTATGTAAAGACATAATTAGCCAAGAAAATAAAGGTAAAATAGTTAACGAAAAATTGACCAAATATCCCACCCCTTGTGAAATTAAGAATCATTTGGACGATTATGTGATTGGACAAGAATACACTAAAAAAGTACTTGCAGTAGCAGTATATAATCATTACAAACGTTTACGTAATGAAAAGATATGTATAAACAGCAATAGTACAAAATTATCTAAAAGTAACATTTTATTAATCGGCCCCACAGGAAGTGGTAAAACATTATTAGCAGAAACATTAGCTCGGTTTCTTAATGTACCATTTTCTATATCAGATGCTACTACTTTGACAGAAGCGGGGTATGTAGGTGAGGATGTAGAAAACGTTGTACAAAAATTGCTACAACGATGTAATTATGATGTGAATAAAGCGCAACAAGGAATCATTTATATAGATGAAATAGACAAAATTTCTAGAAAATCAGAAAATCCTTCTATTACTCGAGATGTTTCCGGAGAAGGAGTACAACAGGCTTTATTAAAGTTGATTGAAGGGACTACAGCTGCAGTACCACCACAAGGAGGTCGTAAACATCCTCAGCAAGAATTTATACAAGTGGATACTACTAATATTCTTTTTATTTGCGGTGGTGCTTTTTTTGGTTTGAATCAAATTATCCAGCAACGCACTACTAACAAACGTACAATTGGATTTCGAGTTTTAAACAATAACGATACAACAAAAAACATTGAGCATTCATTATTAACACAAATTGAGCCAGAAGATTTAATTAAATTTGGATTGATTCCAGAATTTGTTGGTCGACTTCCAATAGTTTCTACTTTAGATGAACTGAAAGAAAAAGAATTAATTAAAATCTTAAAAGAACCAAAGAACGCTTTAATAAAACAATACGAAATACTATTTCATATTGATGGAGTAAAATTGGAATTTTCCGAAACATCATTGACTGCTATTGCTAAAAATGCTATGAAAAAAAAAATTGGTGCTCGTGGACTTAGAGCTATTTTAGAGAACATATTGCTAGATGTAATGTATGAATTACCTTCACAAAATAATATAGATAAAATAATAATTGACGAATCAGTAGTATTTGGGCACTCAAAACCATTGTTAATCTACAGTAACCATAAAACTAACCAAACGTAAGTGAACTTTCGTTGAATAATAGCTACATGTGATATTGTCGTAAATTGATAATAAAAAATTTTTTTATTATGATATAATCATCGCTCTATTTTAAACACAAAGTTCGAAAAAATTTACGTACAATGTATATTATAATTGAAAGAGAAAAACTCTAGTAATTAATTGTTTTTTATTGAAAAATTTTTTCCGAATAGGAAAATTTTCATTTCTTTTTCAAGTATTGTACGATCTGAAATATTCATCATATTGAGTTTATTTTCATTGATTAAAATAGTTTGTTTATTTTGCCACTGCATCCATGCAATTTTAGAAATATGTTCATAAATATATCTGCCTAATGCTCCCGGATAACACGGAGCGTCTAGTCCTGCAGCATATTTTTTTAAAAAAACACAATAAATTATTTTAGACATTATTAGAAGTCTCACATTGCAACAATCATTTTTATGAGAATTGGAAATTCAATATCTTTACTACGTTATGATTATAATTTCTGTAGTATTATAGAAATTGGTTTAGGTAATCCAATGATTGGAGGATGCATCAAATCATACCAAATCCCATCTTTTTTATAATTTAATTTTTTATGTGTATTAAGCAATATTGGTTTAATTTCTAAATCAATATTGCTTAATTTGTGTTTTAAAATAGATAGATTTATACGTTGATTATTATGAAGATTATAGTGTAACAACCACGTATTTAATATTTTAAGGTTGGAAAATTCAGGAAAACAAAATAATCCTCCCCATATTCCTTGATATGATCGCTTTTCGAGCCATATCATTTTCATTTGATATTGTTGTGACAACAACAATAAAAACCAGATAGTTTTCTTAATTAATTTTTTTTTAAGCTTCTTTCTGGGATATTGATCAACACAGTGATTTAGAAAAGATCGACAATCTTCTCGAAGAGGGCAATCATTGCAAAGTGGATACGTACTAGTACATATTAATCTTCCGAGATCCATCATAGCTTGATTAAAAGCTGAAACCCCTATATTAGGAAGTAATTGCTTGATTAACAACCATAGTTTATTATTTACTTCAGAGCTATTTCTTGATAAATAATAATCGAGAGCATAATATCTAATTAGTATTCGTTTTACATTACTATCAAGAATAGGATAATGTTGATCTAATGTTAACGATAATATAGCCCCTGCGGTAGATTTTCCGATACCAGGAAAAGAAACAAGCGTGTCGAAATCTTTTGGAAAATTACCGTGATAATGATTAACAATAATTTTAGCTGTTTTGTGTAAATTCCTAGCTCGCACATAATACCCCAATCCGCTCCATAAAAATAATACTTCATCTAATTCTGCTATCGCCAATTGTTTAATGGTTGGAAATTTTGAAATAAATCGTTCATAATAAAAAATTACAGTTTTCACCTGTGTTTGTTGCAGCATGATTTCAGATAACCAAGTCTTATACATTGTTTTATTCAATTGCCATGGTAAATCCTGCGTTCTATATTTTTGATACCAAAGTAATATTTTTTTTGAAAAAATAATATCTTGAGCCATATTTTTTTATACTATATAAAAATCAAATGTAATCGCATGCTTACGTAATCAACTTCAATTTTTATTGAAAGGTACTTTTAAAAATTCAAAACAATTTTGCTAAATAGCAATGCCTGATTAATGTGTTGTTAAAGTAATTATAGATATTTCAGTTAACTAATAAAATATAAAATTTAATTTCAATAATTAGTGATATAATTTGTAGTTATTTATTTTTAAACACAGTAATGTCACTATACAATAAACTTTTTTGAGGAAAGTGATCTAACAATCATATTTCTAATTATTATTAGAAAACAGTGTTCATATGTCAGCGCACATGCATTTATTCGCAATAAACGCATGTGCACATTTTTATTAAAAGTTATAGATTTTTATCATCTAATTTTTATTAGAAATAAAAAATGATATCACAAACATTATTTGATGTGACACTGTGCTGCTGATTTGTCTCAATTAATACAACCGATTTTTTATCCATTATTACAATTTCTAATTTATTTCATTCATACTGATACCCTATCTCAAAAAATATAAATAAAAAACAAACAAAATATTTTAAATACTCTTATTCAATTGAAATTTAAAATTTATAAAATATTTATAACTACAATCATCTATCAAAATTTAAAATTACCTTTTAATTGTAATCAAATTATACAAAACTAATAAAATTGAGTAAATTTCTCATTATTATTTTCATTGCAAATCAATATATTTTTTAAACCTATATTTTAGTACCACCTGGAAATATATTTCCAATCATGATAGTTGATGCGTGAACTAAAAACATCAATATGTTAAAAAAATCAGTCAATATTTTTTATTAAAAAATTAATATCTCTTCTTACCTATAAAATAAAATTTATATATTTAAATGAATATGATATATTTAAACATTGAACACATTATCATTTTTTACATTATTAAAAAAATTTTTAAAATAACAAATAATAAAAAACAATTATTAAAATTGAACATTATTACCATAATTAATATTATTTCTAATATTTAATTATTATTTTTTTATCCTATTTATATAGGAAACATTATTTTTTGTACTTAAGATTTGTTCAACCAACTTTTTAAAATTACTCCAGCTGCAATTGCATTGATTTTAATATTCGGTCTAGCACGTGAATCATCATGATAATATTCAAGATAGTTTAAACGTGCTTCACTTGTACTAAAACGCTCATCGTGCATTTTGACCGTAACAGGAAACAGTTCTTTGAGTTGTATGGCAAATATCTTTGCTAAAATCGTAATAGGTTGTTCACTGCCATCTATTTTTAAAGGTAATCCTACTACTAAAATAATGGGTTTCCACGTATTATAAATATCTTTGATACGTTTCCAATTAGGAACACCAGATTGCGACTGTAATACAGTCAGAGGTTGTGCAGTATAAGTCAATTTTTGACCAATAGCCACTCCTATGTGCTTAGTACCAAAATCGAAACCCATAACTATGCCAACATTTGACATCATGCATGACCTGTCTGATCAGCAATATTATAAATATTAATTCCTAATATTTTTGCAGCTGCGCGCCAACGATCAATAATAGGAGTATGAAATAAAATTGTTTCATTAGCCGGAGCAGTAAGCCAAGTATTTTCCATTAATTCATGTTCTAATTGACCTTTATCCCATCCAGAATACCCAAGTGCCACCAATACATCCTTTGGCTGATTAGGGGTTCCTAAAGTTTCTAAAATATCTCTAGAAGTAGTAATCATAGCTTTTGAAGAAATGTTAACACTAGAACCAAAACCCTTTATAGGAGTATGTAAAATGAAACCTCGATCATCTAATAAGGGCCCTCCAGAAAACACTGGATTATCTAATCGAATAGACGGATCGCGCGTGGGGGATACAATCTTTAGGTTGTTTAATATAGTTTCTACCGTACATCGTGTCACTAGTTTATTAATGACAATGCCCATAGCACCTGTATCATTATGTTCACAAATATATACCACTGATTGTTTAAATAATGGATCTTGCAGTGCAGGCATAGCTATTAAAAAATGATTTTGTAAATTTATTATCTTATGTGGTGTTAACATAAATTACTTATAAATTTATTTGTTAAAAATACAAAGTTTAAAAATTTAAATTAATTATTTTTTCTTAAATAATTCACATCTTTGTTATCAATTATAATTGATTTATTTTTATGCAAACCACAATTCAATTTAAGTATTAAAATTTTTTAATTATTATTAACACATGACTTTGTGTTCTTTGTTAACACAATATTTATAATGAGAATATTTAAATAAAATTTTAATTAAACTAAAAAAAATTTTAAATTTAAAAAATCAACGATTAATTACACAACATATCAACATGTAGATTCTCAAATAACACATGCTATAATTTTAATTTTTATATAAACATATACATATTACATACACGAACAATATCAATCTTCTTATTGTATAATCATTGTTTTAACACATTATATATTCTATATTAATAAAATCATTATAAATCAACTTAAAAATAAATATGTAAATATTATTAAGGTGTACATTTCAAACCAGCTGCATCCCGAAGAAGTTCAGCCTTATCAATTTTTTCCCAAGGAAAACATTCACGACCAAAATGTCCATAAACAGCTGTTTTTTTGTAAATTGGTTTTAATAAATCTAACATAGCAATTAAACCATAAGGACGAAAATCAAAAAAATTTTTTATTAATTTCATTAAAATGTCATGTGATATTTTTTCTGTTCCAAAAGTTTCAATGCTCATAGAAATTGGATGCGGAACACCAATTGCATAGGACACTTGAAGCTCACAACGATCCGCTAATCCAGCCGCTACAATATTTTTAGCTACATATCTCGCTCCGTAAGCAGCCGAACGATCTACTTTTGATGGATCTTTTCCAGAAAAAGATCCGCCACCATGCCGAGCTACACCTCCATAGGTATCTACGATGATTTTTCTTCCAGTTAAACCACAATCACTAATAGGACCTCCGATAACAAAACGCCCACCAGGATTGATAAGAAATGTGGTGCTATTAGACAACCATTTGTTGGGTAGCACTGGTTTAATAATTTCTTCCATAGCAGCTTCTTTCAAATCTGTTAACTTTATATCATAAGCATGTTGAATAGACAAGACAACAGCGGTGATACCAATGATCTTGCCATTCTCATAAGCAACAGTTACTTGGCTTTTGGCATCTAATCCCAACCAAGGTAACACTCCACTTTTTCTCACTTGAGATTTTCTTCTAATCAAACGATGCGCATATGTTATCGGAGCAGGCATTAAAACATTAGTTTCATTAGTAGCATATCCAAACATTAATCCCTGATCACCTGCTCCTCGTTGTAATGTACTTGTATTGCCTTGATCAATACTATATTGAATATCTGAAGATTGTTTATTAATTACACTCAATATTACGCAAGAATTTGCATCAAACCCCATATCTGAATGAACATAACCAATATCGCGAATGGTGTTTCTAGCGATTTCTTCCATATTTACCCAAGCAGTGGTAGTAATTTCCCCACCCATTATTACTATACCTGTCTTAACATAAGTTTCACACGCAACACGAGCTCTTGGATCCTGCGCTAAGATAGAATCCAGTATAGCATCAGAAATCTGATCTGCAATTTTATCTGGATGTCCTTCTGATACGGACTCAGATGTAAACGAATATTGCGACATTTTTTATATCCTTTTTAGTATAAATTTCGCGACTTATATGAGTATGATCCAATATAGGTATAGTAAATTTATTTGAGTTAATCATATGCATAAAATTATTTGACATAAATTACCAACATATTATACTTCCTTTTCGTATTTAATAGTAATTTAATATTATTAAATTTACATATCAAATATTGATAAAGTAGCTATATGAACTATTAATAGATTGTGATCAAAATTTTCTGAAAATATGTCTGTTTCTAATACTGTTCATCTGATACTTATATAAGTATCATTATTAATTAAATTTTTTATGCACTTATTCATTTATATTATTGAATCATATTTTTAATTAATTTATTAACAAGTAAAGTTATCTTATTCAATATCATTGTGTATATAAATTTAAAAATTCTGACGATATTCAATACTTATATAAACCAAATATCTTATTTTAATCATTTTTATAATAAAATATTTGCGTCTTGTGTTATAGAAAATAATTAAATTAAAAAATAAATAAAAATAAGTCTTGTTTGTAATTTATTTACTATATAGACATCATCATACATTTGAGTACAGGTTTATTTGAACATATTTCTAGAAATTTTTTAAATTTGAGAAACTTGTTTGACTGCAACTGTGTCGACAGACTATATAAAAATTTTTAGAAATATCAATTTATACAAATATTCTATTTAATTGTACTCAAACTATATTTTATATATAATAGACTGTTTATAAAATTAATTAAACAAAGGAAATGCATGAATACTTTGAATTATAAAAATGATAACTCCTTATTTTCGAATTCCTTTGGATTTTTACGATTTCCATTAGAATTTGATCCTTATAATAGTAATAGTGATTGGGTAATTACTGGGGTTCCTTTTGATATGGCTACTTCTGGTCGCTCAGGCAGTAGATTTGGACCAACCGCTATTAGACAAGCATCTATTAATTTAGCCTGGGAACATTTTCGTTGGCCTTGGAGCGTGAATATACGCGAGAATTTACACGTAGTTGACTGCGGAGATTTAATATACAAATCTGGAGACATACAAGATTTCACCAGTTCTCTACAAAACCATGCTGAAAATTTACTAATGTCTGGAAAAAAAATGTTATCATTTGGAGGGGACCATTATATCACATTGCCTATATTACGTGCGTATGCAAAATTTTTTGAAAAAATAGCAATAATACACTTTGACGCACATGCAGATTACTATAATAACGATAGTAAATATGATCACGGTGTTGTAATATTACATGCTCTTAATGAAAAATTAATAGATCCTGTACATTCAATACAAATTGGTATTCGTACCGAATACAAAAAATGTTTCGGATTTACAGTGCTAGATGTGGAGTATGTTAATGACACTAACATTGATATTATTATAAATAAAATAACATCAATCGCTCAATCCTTTCCAGTGTATTTAACTTTCGATATTGATTGTTTGGATCCGTCTATAGCGCCTGGTACTGGGACTCCAGTAATTGGAGGATTAACAAGTTACCGTGTATTAAAATTAATACGAGGTTTTCAACATTTAAATATTATAGGTATTGATTTAGTAGAGGTAGCTCCAGCTTACGATTGCGCACAGATTACTGCTTTAGCAGCGGCTACAATAGGGTTGGAAATGCTTTATACTCAAGTGAAATCCAAGAAGAATTAAAAATTAATTTAGTATGTTATTCATTAATTAAACACCGCAATTAATCACGCAAAAAAAAATAACGTCGCATTATAAAATTGGTATTATATTTAAATGCTCAATACTAACATCAAATCAACAATGCTTATAATATTAGTTACGTAACATGTCAAATGATTATATGATTACAACACTAAATTCATAAATGATTTATAAATCAGATTGTTATTAAGTAATCAGCGCCTTATGCTCCCATCAGACATTGCATGTTTCCTAATGCATGTTAACACTGTTCAGTATATAGTAGCTATTTACAATACGTTAATTTTTTAAAGTTTCTATGTTATTAATTAATTATTTTGAAAAATTAAATTTATTTTAAGTTATATATTATTTATTTTATTCAGTTGTTGACTAATAAACTAAACTAAAAATATGGATATATAGATAAATAAAAAATATTTTTTCATCATCAAATATATTACTATCTATATTGCCTCACATTTAAAAGGTTACCTATCATGACTATGATCAAAATAACTGATTTAGACCTAACGGGTAAACGTGTTTTAATTCGTTCTGATTTAAACGTACCTGTTAAAAATGGAGTCATTACTTCTAATAGAAAAATTCATGCATCCTTACCTACTATTAAATTGGCTTTAAAGAACAGTAAACATGTTATGGTAACTTCTCATCTGGGTCGACCAATAGAAGGAGAATATAATGCTCAATTTTCCTTACAGCCCGTGGTTGAATATTTAAAGAAACAATTGATTAATCGATATGTCAAAGAAGTGCGTCTGGTTAAAGATTATTTAGAGGGAGTAAACTTTATGGAAGGAGAGCTTTTAGTTTTAGAAAATGTACGATTTAACAAAGGAGAAAAAAAAGATGATGAGATATTATCAAAGAAATACGCCATGTTATGTGATGTATTTATTATGGATGCGTTTGGTAGTGCTCACCGTACACAGGCGTCTACACACGGTATAGGTAAATTTGTTACTTCAGCTTGTTCTGGGCTTTTATTGCAAAAAGAACTAGAAGCTTTAGGAAAGGCCTTATGTAATCCTATGAGACCAATGGTTGCAATAGTTGGGGGGTCTAAAGTATCTACTAAATTGATTGTTTTAGATTCTTTATCAAAAGTTGCAGATTATTTGATAGTAGGAGGAGGTATCGCAAATACCTTTTTAGCAGCTCAAGGAAAAAAAGTAGGTAAATCTTTATATGAAGAGGAACTTATACCTACAGCAAAACGTCTTTTAGAAAATTGTGATATACCTATTCTTACTGATGTACGAGTAAGTACAGAATTTTCTGAAACGGCTCCAGTCACTATGAAAGCTATAATTGATATTAAAGATGATGAGCAAATTCTTGACTTAGGTGATGAATCTATTACTCGAATATTAGATATTTTAAATTGCGCTAAAACTATTCTGTGGAACGGTCCTATTGGAGTATTTGAGTTTCCAAATTTCAGAAAAGGCACAGAAATGATATCCCATGCTATTGCTAAAAGTAATGCTTTTTCTATCGTCGGAGGCGGTGATACTTTAATGGCTATTGATTTATTCGATATTTCTGATCAAATTTCTTATATTTCTACCGGAGGCGGCGCTTTTTTAGAATTCATTGAAGGTAAAACGTTTCCATCAGTAAAAATGCTTGAAAAACATGCTTTAAATGACATGAATTAATTAGTATTATATATGAAAGTACATACGACTATATTTAAATAATCTTGTCGATGTATTTTTTCATTAACAACAGAAGAAAATAAATGACTAAGATCCTCGATTTTATAAAGCCAGGCGTAGTTACTGGAAATAATGTGCAGAAAATATTTGATTTTGCAAAAAAAAACAATTTTGCTTTACCAGCGGTAAACTGTATAGGAATGGATTCAATTAATGCTGCACTAGAATCTGCAGCTAATATGCAGTCCCCTATTATTTTACAGTTTTCTAAAAAAGGATCTGCTTTCATGGCAGGATATGGTTTAAATAGTGATAAAAATGATCATAATACAGCAGTATTAGGGGCTATCTCTGGCAGTTTACATGTACATCACATTTCTAAACATTATGGTATTCCTGTGATTTTACATACTGATCATTGTACTAAAAAAAATTTGCCTTGGATTAATGCTCTATTAGATTTAGGTAAAAAGCATTTTGATGAAACTGGTAGTCCATTATTTTCATCTCATATGATTGATTTATCTGAAGAATCTTTAAAAGAAAACATAGAAATTAGCTCACAGTATCTAAATCGTATGCACAAATTAAATATGACTTTAGAAATAGAATTAGGTTGTACCGGAGGAGAAGAAGATGGCATAGATCACCATCATTTAGATCGTTCACTTTTATATACAAACCCAGAAGATATAACTTATGCTTATGAAAAATTACATATTATCAGTCCTCGATTTATTATAGCTGCATCATTTGGAAATGTACATGGTGTATACAAACCAGGAAACATACGATTAGATCCAAAAATTCTTCAAAAATCACAAAAACACGTTTCCAATAAATTTGGATTACCTGACAATTTTTTAAATTTAGTATTTCACGGAGGATCTGGATCTACAGAAGAAGAAATTAAAGAAGCTATCAGTTACGGTGTTGTAAAAATGAACATTGACACTGATATACAGTGGGCTACTTGGGGAGGTATTTTAAAATACTACCAACATAATAAAAGCTTTCTTCAGACTCAATTAGGTAATCCATATGGAAACGATCAACCAAATAAAAAATTTTATGACCCACGTATCTGGATTCGTGCAGGACAAAAATCAATGATTAAGTATTTAGAAAAAATATTTTACACTTTAAATGCTGTTAATATTTTGTAAAACAATTTTTTAATAACAAATTGTAATGTATTAGATCAGATTCGTGTATCGAATAAAATTCGAGTTATATGAAGTTAAATTTGATGAATATTATTAATATTATGATTACGACAAATAAGATTTAATTAAATTTCAATATAAATAAATCATAAAACCTGTTTCTTGTTTATGGAGTGCAATTCCTAAATGAATCATAAAACTTATCTGATGTATGGTTTTAATTCCCCATTGAATATCGTTTTTTGATCTATATAAAACGAAAATTATTATTAAACATCAATAATAATAGATCAAATTAGTGTGTGCTAATTATATAATATACGTCTTGTATGGGTGTTGTATGGTACAAAATAAATTAAAAAAATCAGTAGGTTGGGCAGCTTTAAAATATATTCAATCTAGCAGAATTATAGGAGTGGGAACAGGCTCTACTGTTACATATTTTATTGAAGCACTAAACAGTATAAAGGAAAAAATAGAAGGCGTGGTTTCCAGTTCAAATTACTCATCTAATCAATTAAAAAAAATAGGTATTCCTCTATGTAATCTTAATAGCTTACACGAATTAGATGTATATGTTGACAGTGCCGATGAAATTGATTCACATATGCAAATGATTAAAGGTAAGGGTGGAGCTTTGACCAAAGAAAAAATTATTGCTGCTGCAGCTAAAAAATTTATTTGTATCGTTGACAGCAGTAAACAAGTAAATATATTAGGACGCGGTCCCTTACCAATAGAAGTTATTCCCATGGCTCGCTCATTAGTAGCAAGAGAATTGGTGCGTTTAGGTGGCTTACCAGAATATCGACATAATGTAGTTACTGATAATGGTAATAATATATTAGACGTATATAACATGAAGATTGTAAATGCGTCACTATTAGAAACCAAAATTAATAATATTCCAGGAGTAGTGAGTGTTGGTATATTCGCAAAAAGACGAGCAGATATAGTATTAATTGGGACAAGAGAAGGTATAAAAATAATTAAATAAATCTTTTTCTATGCTAATAGAAAAATTAAATTTTAAAAATATAACACTAAAAATTATTGACAATTTATATGTCAGTATAAAGCAATATATTTTTAATACGATCGTTATCAAGATATTATTAATAATAAATGCAAATTAATTAATATCCATTGTTGAGAATACATCAAACCCCTATCCGTATTCAAAAAATGTAATTATTACAGAACTAAACATTACAAACAACAATGCCTTTCAAAGTATTGTTTAATGCGTATCTACAATCAAATGATAAGATGGAGTAATAATTTCTGGCAACATGATATCCCATGTTTCTATAGGAAGCAATTGGGTAGGTATTCTTTGAAAATCATGTGCTAATCCTATAGGTATATAATTGCTTTGATGTTTCCAGTTTTGTAAAGTTCTATCATAAAAACCGCCACCCATGCCTAATCGATTTCCACTAGTATCAAATGCGACTAATGGAACAAATATAACATCTATTTTTTCTATAGGAATAACAGAACGAACATTCCATTTCGGTTCATATATATTTAAATGATTGCATATAAGAGGTGTTGAAAATGTATATCGTGCAAACAATAAGCATTTAGACCCTGAATCAGGCAGAATTGGTAAATATATCTGTTTATGCATCAATAACAAAGCTCTAATGAGCAAAGTAGTATTTATTTCTCCATCAAACGCAATAAACGCCGCTATACGCGTTGATCTGTATATATGATTTATAGTCATAATTTTGTTAGTTATTAATTGTGCCGCTGTGTATTGTTCTTGAAACGTTAAAGTTCTACGTATACTTCGTATGTACATACGAAGAAATTTTCTGTATAATTTTTTGTCATCAACATACATATTAGATTGAATTCATTGATATGAATACAGCATATTTATACGCTGTTTATCCTAAAAATAATGTTAACTATAATGTCTATCTACATTCATTATTCTGATGATCTTATTATGTCTGCACACAAAATATATAATATAATATAATAATTTATGCGTGTTCAGAGCATTCCAGTGATCTATTAGCATGCTCAGTAATATGAGTATGTGCAATTAAGGCTTTTTCGATAGTTTGTTGTAATAACAGAATATGTTTCTCAATGTTAGCTGCATATTCACGCGTTTTTAATTTTTCCTGAGCTAATTCATGACATATATTTAAAGCAACTATAAATACTAATTGTTCAGCATTAGTTACCCTTGTTCTAATTTTTAAATCCTGCAAACGTTGAGTTAAATCCTCTACTGCCTTATTTAAAGCATCCTGTTGTTGAGGCGGACAATTGATACGTAGTGTTCGACCTAAAATTTGAATATCTATTGGTTGTTCAGGCATATTTCTTTCCTGGAAATTATAATTTATTTATATTTTTCAATGATTATACAATACAATAATAATTACTATAATGGTTGTACGCATATATAGAAATTTGTTTTGTATATGAATATTTGATTAAAAAACCATAAAAATTATTATTTTATTTTTACACATTCAATAATTAATAATTTTTGAATGTGTAAAAATATTTAAACATAAAAAATATCTTACATAAAAATATAATTTTTCTGCAATTTAAATTGTAGTAAAATTAAAAATTGGATATTTCAATAAGTTTATAGAATATCTTTGTAGTCCATAAGTATACTACGCATCATTTGTACGATTAAATTATTTTAAAACCATATGAATTTTAAAATAGTATATTGAATATACATATTTGATATACTGAAAACCCACTTAATTTTATTATAAAAATAGGTTTATTTGCCATAAACACTAACAATACTGAAATTATATTGCAATAAATGCTTATATCTTTATAAGCGTTATTTAATAGCATAAACATATTTTGTATCTTATAACAAATAAGAATTATTGCAATTAGATTTAATGTAATTGTTCATAATAAATAGAAAATGCAAAAATATTTCGATATATGTATCAAACTCATATTTAAGTTAACTGTAAATATGCTTTATTTAATTGGTGCGTTAATTCTACAAAAGATGTTTGCATATTGAGTTTTTTATTGTTATATAGTTATCTAACTTATGTTAGATATTAAATTAAAATAAATTACATTATAAAAATATATAATACTAATATTTGCAAAAATTAAGTCTGATTATATTAATTCATATACTATATTTTTGTTCAATATTAAAATTTTTATATTCATACGTTAGATAATAATCGATGTCTATTGTTATAAATGGTGGAGGAATGACAGGGGCAATACTAGCCTTAATGTTATCTAAATTGACAAAAGGAGATTTAGAAATCTCCTTGATAGAGCAACATTCTCCTTATTGTTATGATACAAAATTGTCTTCAAATACATATCCACCTCATGTAATAGCTTTATCGCGAGGTGCTTATTTTGAATTAATACGCATTAATATGGCTCCAATTTTATCTTCTTGCTCTACCATTATAAAACAAGTAGAGGTTAGTGAATATCATCGATTGAATAAAATATTTATTGATGCTCAAGACTATCAATTATCAGAATTAGGTTATGTTATCGAATTAAATATCTTTAGAAAGAAATTGTTTGATTTTTTATATAATAAATCTACTGTAACTGTATATTGTCCAGCAACTTTAAAAAAAATTAAACGCGAAAAAAAAAATAACATAATTGTTTTAAATAATGATCATCAAATAGTTTCAAAATTAATGGTAGCGGCAGATGGTGCTGATTCAACACTAGCTGCCAGTTGCGGTATGCAATGGTTCAGGTGGAATTATCAACAGATTGCTGTAGTTTCTAAAATTACCACTGAAATACCTCATTTTGGAAGAGCTTTTGAAAAATTTACAGAGTACGGACCATTAGCCATATTACCTATGGCTAACGATTTTAGTTTTTTAATTTGGTGTATTTCTGATAAGCAACAAAAAGAGGTATCTACGTGGAATAGGAATAAATTTTCTCAAGAATTGCAAAATGTATTCGGATGGAAATTAGGAAAAATTTTGAATATAGGAAAGAGATATTTTTACGATCTTTGGTTAACTAGGGCTAATAGCCATATTAGTCACAGATTGGCATTAGTCGGAAATGCGGCACAAAATTTACATCCTATTGCCGGACAAGGATTTAATCTTGGATTGCGTGACATTGTAGTGTTATCAAAAATAGTGACACAAGCATTATATCAGAATTTAGATATTGGAGACTATTCTGTGTTAAACAGATACCAAAAACACAGATATTTAGATCAATGTAGGATTATTAAAATCACCGATGGATTAGTGCGTTTATTTAGCAATCATTACTTGCCGTTGATTATTGCTCGAAATATGGGTTTATTTTTTGTTAACTATAGTACCTTTCTAAGACGTCTTTTAGTAAGTGCAATATTAAATTGGAAAACAGATTAATTTTATTTAAATAAACAATAATGTGGACAGTTTCGATCTATTAATTGTAAATCAAGGAATTGCCGGATTGGCATTAGCCTGCGGTTTAGGTGATTGTTTTCGCATTGCAATTATAGAACATAAAACCCATTTTCATATATACGAAAAAGATCAATGGGATCTAGAAACATCATTAGTTAATATAACTAGCATGAGAATACTGCAGTATTTAAAAATTTGGCATCACAACATATCACATTTTTCTGTTCTATTACATAAATTAGAAATTATCAAAAAGAATAATATAAGTAAAATTGTTTTCGATTCCGGTTACTTAGGATATCTTGAGTTAGGATATGTTATTAATAAATATTGTATATACCAAGCTTTAATTGATCGAGCACGACAATTAAAAAATATTATATTTATAGATTCACATGCACCTTCAGCAATAAATTACCATGAAGATACAGCATTTATTACAATAACTAATAATTATACATTCAAAGCTAAATTAGTAATAGGTGCAGATGGAATTAATTCTTGGGTAAGAAACGCCGCAAATATCTCATTAATATTTAAAGATACTAAATATTATGGATTCACTACCATTATTCATACTGAGAAAACTCACAACAACACTCTTCGTTGTATCATTCATAACGATGGGTTAGTAATATTATTACCATTAAAAAACGTGCATCTTTCCGTTGTTTTTTGGTTATTACCCCCGTATACCGCTAAAAAATATCTGTATATATCTGCTTCTGATCAATCTATTAATTATGCATTAATTAAAATCTGCAATATACTCGGCCATTGTGTTATATGTGACGATAAAAATCATAACATTTTACTACCGAGAATGCAATATGCACACAACTTTACAAATCATCGTTTGGTGTTATTAGGAAAATCTGCGTACACCATGTGTCCTTTATTTTTTCAAAATATTAATTCAGAACTGATAGATGCAGCAGTTTTATTACATCATCTGAAGAGTCTGAAAGAAAATGATCAAGACATTGGACACTACACTTATTTAAAGTATTACGAACGAAATAGAAAATACAGAATAATTAAAGATTCTATAAATATTCCATACATTTATATGTTTCTTCATGATAAGAATCATCTTTTAAAATACATACAATATTTTATTTTTTATCTCATAAACACGGTTCCCAACTTAAAACTGCATGTTTTACATCGCATTATGGGTTTAAATAATATGCCAGAATGGTTGCTACGAGATCATTATGACTAAAAAGAAATATTGTGATATTAAAAAATATTTAAATGCATCAAATATTAATAATAAAACATGAGACTATCATGAGTTTGTGTATTTGTAATTCTCCATTCTGAAGGTTCTAAAATAGATCTATTTAATACTACTTGTATCCATATATTATCTTTTTTAATTTGACAAGACTGTAAAACAATTCCAACATTTTTCCAGTGTTGATTATTTATTTTTAACTCTACTTGATCACCAGCAGCAGGAAATTTATAATTTTTCTTATAATCAATGACACCACTTAATCGATATAAATTTTGTTTGTTATACCCACGATACTTAATACGCGCAATAGATTCTTGTCCAATATAACAACCTTTATTAAAGCTAATTCCGTCTAATGTATCCATATTAACAGCTTGAGGAACAAATAATTCACTAGTCATTGGCTCAATAATTGGATAACCCGCTTCCATATCTAATGATACCCATTGACGACTATCATTAAGTTGTATCTGAGACTGTGATTCACTTAACAAATAATCTAATACTGATTTTTTATTAATAATCAACAAAAATCGTTCTGATGGAGAACTAAAATAAAGTAAGGTCACATCTTGAGCATGAATTATTGTGTGTGTCTTATTTGGTAAAACTGAAAAAAACATTTTTAAATGATTTCTTGCATTTATTCCAGCTATTCCAATAAGTATTGCATCATAATCAGGAATAACAGTAACATTAGAAAATACCATATATTTTTTCATTTCTTCTATTTGTTTTTTGCATATATTTAGACGTTCAATAAATGCCATTTCTTGATTTTTAAGATGAAAAACATACATATTGCTAATCATTTTGCCTTTTGGGTTACAATGCGCTGAAAAACTATATTTATGTTTATTCAAATTTTGAATATCACAAGTAAATTGATTGTGTAAGCATTTTGTCACATCTGGTCCATATAATCTCACTAAAGTCCATTCTTCTAAGGAGATGAATGTTAGCGGCAAATCTTTTGAGGGTATAGGATACTGTCCCAAAAAAGCCATACGAGGAAACATTATATTTTTCCTTATGAATAAAAATAACTCCGAATAAATATCATATAATATATACTAATTAATCCCACTAATTAAATATCTACAACCGAAAGATAACAAAAAACTACATCATCATTAACCATGTAATATCATAATATTTATAATTAAACAATTATCGATTTTTAACTATATGTACAATTAAAATGATAATATAAGCGCAATGACCATGATTGATAGGATGCTATTCTCTTCGTCATGTATGATTATTTACGGTGTTAATTGAAATGAAATAAATAAAAACGTATATAACAGTTTCGTACGTACATACGACTTATTACATATTTGATTAATGACGATCAAAGATCAAAATCACACTATATACTAATATCATAAGAAAATACATATTCTTTGCACATATTATATAGGGGGTCTTTGTGGAATTGTATTACAGTATATTAATATATGTACGATTACGTGAAATTATATGAATAAAAATATACATCTTAAGGAATAAAATTTTATGATAGATATCGATTTTACTAAACAACATATTCAAGTTATGTTAAATAGAATATTGAAGTTTAAGGATGATTTTTGACTACGATCTCAAAAGAAAAGATTTTAAAATAATTAGTAACGAACTAAAATCACCCGGTATTTGGAAAAATCCTAAAACAGCAAAAATTCTTAGACAAAAATCATCTTCTTTAAAGATTTTTATCAATATTGTTGATCAGCTTTATAAAAATTTAGTGGATTTAAATGATTTGTTAGAATTGACGGAAGAATATGATAACATCCTACTTTCCGAAATTCATGATCAATCAATTGATTTAGAACGTACGTTATCTCAATTAGAGATTAGTCGTATGTTTATAGGAAAGTATGATGATTCCAATTGTTATGTCGATATTCAATCAGGATCTGGGGGAATAGAAGCACAGGATTGGGCCAGCATGTTGTTGCGCATGTATTTACGTTGGATCGATCACAAAGGTTTTATGGCCGACGTTATTGAAGAATCGACAGGAGAGGTCACTGGGATAAAATCTGCTACTATTCAAGTTATTGGGCCTTATGCATATGGTTGGTTACGCACTGAATCTGGTGTACACAGACTAGTGCGCAAAAGTCCTTTTGATTCTGCTAGGAAACGCCATACTTCATTTGCTTCAGTATTTGTATATCCAGAATTAGATGATAGTATAAATATTCATATTCGCCCAGAAGATCTACGTTGTGATGTTTACCGAGCTTCTGGAGCAGGAGGTCAACATGTTAACCGTACAGAATCTGCAGTACGCATTACCCATATACCAACAAATATTGTTACCCAATGTCAAAGTGATCGTTCACAACACAAAAATAAAAATCAAGCTATGAAACAACTAAGAGCTAAATTATATGAGCTTGAATTACAAAAAAAAAATTATGAAAAAAAAATGAGAGAAAGCAATAAAGTAAATATTACTTGGGGTAATCAAATACGATCTTATATTTTAGATAATTCTAGAGTTAAAGATTTACGTACTGGTTTTGAAAAACGTAATGTTAAAGCTGTTTTAAATGGAGATCTAGACGATTTTATAAGAGTTAGCATTAAAAACACTTTAAGCGAGATTCATAATGACTAAATACGTATATTCAAAAGATCATTCATATCAAAAATTTAATGTCGATGATGAATTAAATACTCGTCGAAAAAAACTATCAAAACTTCGTGAAAAAGGCGTAGCATTCCCAAATAATTTTCGTCGTAATTCTATTTCTGATCAATTACACAAAAAATACGCTCATACATCCAATGTAGAATTGATACAATTAAAGATTGAAGTAACCGTAGCAGGCCGTATAATAAGTCAACGTATCATGGGAAAAGCATCTTTTATAACTGTACGAGATGCTGAGGGCTGTATACAATTATACATTACTTCTAATGCATTAACAACAAATTTATACGATGAAAATATAAAACAATGGGATTTAGGAGATATCTTAGGAGCACGCGGTATATTATTTAGAACACGTACTGGAGAACTATCAATATACTGTAAAGAAATTCGATTATTAACTAAATCATTGCGTCCATTACCAGATAAGTTTCATGGTTTAAACAATCAAGAAACAAAATATCGTCAAAGATATTTAGACTTAATTATTAATGAAAATACAAGAAAAACATTCAAAATACGTTCTCTAGTGATTTCTGAAATACGTCAATTCATGAAAAAAAATAATTTCATGGAAGTAGAGACACCAATGATGCACACAATTGCAGGAGGAGCTATAGCGCATCCTTTTATTACACATCATAATAAATTAGGAATAGATATGTATTTACGAATCGCTCCAGAATTATATCTAAAAAAATTAGTGATAGGTGGTTTTGAGCGAATATTCGAAATAAATCGTAATTTTCGTAATGAAGGTATATCTTCTTATCATAATCCTGAGTTTACAATGATGGAAATATATATGGCTTATGCTGATTATCGTGATATAATCACCTTAGTGCAAAATTTATTAAGATCGGTAACACAGAAAATACTAGGTAGTAATATAATAAATTATGGGGATTATGAATTAGATTTTAAGCATCCTTTTAGGCAAATCAGTATAAAAGAAGCTATATTGTATTATCTACCAGAAACTAGATCCCAAAATATAGACGATATATGTACTACCGTTTCTATTGCAAAATCACTTGGCATTAAAGTTAAAAGTTGTTGGACGTTACACAGAATACATATGGTTATTTTTGAAGAAGCAATAGAAAAAAAAATAATTCAACCAACTTGTGTTACTTCTTATCCAATAGAAATATCTCCATTAGCACGTCGTAATGATAACAATCCAGAGTTTGCTGATCGTTTTGAACTTTTCATTGCTGGACGAGAAATAGGAAATGGCTTTTCAGAATTAAACGATCCAGAAGACCAAAAGGAACGTTTTTTAAAACAAGCATATGGAAAAAAAGATAAAACAAATAATAATAATGTTCACATAAATTATGACGAAGATTATTTAATTGCACTAGAATATGGATTACCTCCTACAGCAGGTATTGGGATAGGAATTGATCGTTTGATCATGTTGCTTACCGACAGTCATACTATTCGTGATGTAATTTTATTTCCTACACTTCGCCCAAAATAAAATTTATCTATATTTTTCAGTGTACTTAAAAAGTAATTATATATTTATGATTTTATCTGATTAATTTTTTAATAAAACAAACCTATTTTTAAATAATTTTCAACTATATATTCAAGATATAATTTCGAAATATTTTGATATTTAAAATATATATCAAAAAGATAATAGGAATATAGCGTGACACATAATATCTTTGCGCAAACAAGTGCTCTTACCTATGAAAGCTTAAAAAAATTACATCAAAAATATAAAGGTCCAGTATGGGTATACGATGCATCGATTATAATTAATCGTATTACACAATTAAAACAATTTGACGTTATACGGTACGCTCAAAAATCTTGTTCTAATATTCATATTTTACGATTAATGCACAATTATGAAGTTAAAGTAGATGCTGTTTCTTTAGGCGAGATCGAACGAGCATTATTAGCTGGTTTTAAAACGGGAAAACAAAGCAATGAAATAGTTTTCACTGCTGATATTTTAGAAGAAGAAACATTATTAAGAATATCAGAACTAAATATTGTTGTTAATGCAGGATCGATAGATATGTTAGCGCAATTAGGAGCTTGTTCTCCTGGACATAAAATATGGTTGCGTATTAATCCTGGATTTGGACACGGACATAACCAAAAAACTAATACTGGAGGAGAAAATAGCAAGCATGGAATTTGGCATGAAGATATACCAATAGCTTTATCTTATATTCATCATTATGATCTGCAGTTAATCGGACTGCATATGCATATTGGTTCTGGAGTACGGTACGATCATTTATCTAAAGTATGTAATGCGATGGTCCAACAGATTTTAAAATATAAAATAGATGTACATGTTATTTCTGCTGGAGGAGGATTAACAATACCATATCAAAATAATGATATAGTTTTAGATGTAAATCATTATTTTCAATTATGGAATAATGCGAGAAAATACATTAGCCAATATTTAAATCACACAGTAACATTAGAAATAGAACCTGGTCGTTTTCTTGTGGCTGAATCAGGAATATTAATTACACAAATTAGAGCGGTAAAAGACATGGGTAATCGTCATTTTGTATTAATAGACGCAGGGTATAATGATTTAATGCGCCCAGTCATGTATGGTAGTTATCATCATATTTCATTAGTACCTGGAGATAATCGCAGCGTTATTTTAGAAACATTATGCGATACTGTTGTTGGCGGTCCACTATGTGAATCTGGAGATATTTTTACACAAAATATGAACGGAACAATATTAGCACGTAAATTACCTTGTTCAGCAAAAGTAGGAGATTATTTAATATTTCATGACACTGGAGCATACGGGGCTTCTATGTCTTCTAATTATAATACCCGTCCGTTACTACCAGAAGTTTTATTTGAAAATGGACAAATTCGTCAAATTCGCCGAAAACAAAAACTAGAAGATTTATTTATGTTGGAAATAACAGAAAAATTTAATAATGAAAATTGTTGAAATTACCGAATATTATAAATATTATACTATATAAAATTATTTATTAAAAACTTATTATTTAGTATCTTTTAAAATGCCAGATTAAATAAATTTAAATATTTTAATAACTTTTTCAATTTTAATTTTTATAGTCTTATTTATTTGACAATTATTTACTATAGTGTTTTTAACAAAAAAACATATTATGAATCGTGAGATACAGATTAAAATGTATTCTTACACTTTTATTTTAAATTAAAACTGTAGAGGGTTATTATTCATCATGTTTCTATAAGAGACATCATATCTCCATTTTTTTTAATAAAAAACTTAACAACATCGATTTTAAGTAGTAAAACTTAATACAAATTATAATTAAATTTTTTAATTAAAAAAATTTCTGTGCAGGTTATTGACTAAGAATATCACGACCATAATAAAACTCCTTGAGTTGAGTATAATTATAGTATAAAATACAATAGGTATGTTAGTGTTATAATTTTATTGTATTATGTATAATAATACAGATATACGGGATTGTATATATTTTGGATAATCTATAGTTCCTGCATTTTTATAAAATATAATAGGAATGGTTGTATTTATTATAAATATTTAAAAATTTTAATGAAATATCTCAATAAAACCGAGGCAATCTGGTGATTGATAATAACGGTTACCGATTAAACGTAGGAATTGTGTTATGTAATACTCATCAGCAAGTATTATGGGCCAGAAAATGTAAGCAGCATTACTGCTGGCAATTTCCTCAAGGTGGAATTAACATTGGAGAGACTCCAGAACAAGCCATGTATAGGGAATTATTTGAAGAGATAGGATTGAATTATCAAGATGTTCGTATTCTATCTTCAACGCAATACTGGATGCATTACAAGTTACCTAAAAAATTAATTCGTTGGAAAATTAGGCCTATTTGCTTTGGGCAAAAACAAAAGTGGTTTTTATTAAAGCTTTTATCCAAAGATACACGAATTAACATAAAAAATAATAAAGATTACACATTTGATAGCTGGAAGTGGGTGAGCCTATGGTATCCCATACGTCGAGTCGTATTCTTTAAAAGAGATGTATATAGAAAAGTTATGCAGGAATTTGTTGATGTAATAATATCATAGTTTAATACTATTATATCCTTATAAAGAAGAAGATTAGATGCAGTATGATTAATAAAAAGAATTTCAATCTTCCATTGAAGATTGTGCACGTCAATATTAATAGTACATTGAAACGTGCTTTGTTTAAAATAACTACGTTTTGTGATTAAAACTGATTATAAAAATTATATAAATAGTATAATTAATCAATATGCAGAATCTTTATTATCATGCATGTAATCCGATAATTTTTACAATAGGACCTATTTCATTACATTGGTATGGCGTAATGTATGGATTAGGTTTTATATATGCTATGTGGTCATTATCGTACCGTATGCGTCATCTCAATAATGTTTCATGGACTCATACAGATGTAGAACATTTATTATGTTTGTGTTTTTTGGGTGTTTTATTAGGTGGTCGCATTGGATACGTATTATTTTATCAGTGGTCTTTTTTTTCTAATAATTTACTGTGGATCTTTAAAATATGGGAAGGAGGTATGTCTTTTCATGGCGGTTTAATAGGTGTAATTATATCGATCGCGTGGTTTTCTCACAAAAAACATCGTCCTTTTTTTCAAATATCAGATTTTGTCGTTCCAGCGGTTCCGTTTGGATTAGGGCTTGGTAGATTAGGAAATTTTATTAACGGAGAATTATGGGGTCGAATAGCCATTGATATTCCATGGGCTATGTTATTTCCTAATTCCGTGTATCAAGATTTATTAATACTACCAGATCATCCTGAATGGGAACCACTATTTGATAGTTACGGTGTTCTTCCTCGTCATCCATCTCAATTATATGAAATGTTTTTAGAGGGAGTAATATTATTTATTATCATAAGTAAGTTTATTCGTCAACCACATCCCGTGGGTAGTGTGTCTGGTTTATTTCTGATTTGTTATGGGGTGTTTCGTATTATAGTGGAAATTTTTCGTCAACCTGATAGTCAGTTAGGATTAATTAACAACATAGCCACCATGGGACAAATTTTGTCATGCCCTATGATTATATTAGGAACGATTATAGTTTATCTTGCTTATAGGTAATTGATTTATCAAAGTTATCAATATAATTAAAAAATCTATGTCAATTAATTTGGATACGTTATTATTTGTTAAAATAACTCTCATGCTTTAAATTAAGTTTGATTTTTATTAATTATTTACATATCTTTTTTTTAAACATTAAAAATTTATATGTATCTATTAGCTGCCATATTTATATAATATATATATCACAAATCAATAATAATTGAAAAAATTTAATTTTTTTTTTAAATAGTCCATATCATGGAAAACAATTTATTTATTTTTTCTATTTTTTAAAATATGTAAACTAATAAAATTGTTTTTGTTTAAAATAATAACTGTCAAAGTATATATATAATATATTTTTCGTTATAATTATAAACAAACATGGTCCATCCTCTGTATATATAGAGGATATATAGATATCAGTTTAATAAAAACATACCCCATTTAAATTAAATAATTTTATTACGCAATGTTTACTATTTATCATTCTAACCAATCAAATTCATTCAAAAATCTATTAATTAATACTATGTCAGATAAATCACTTCCTGATCCCATGCAATCTGAAATAATATTAACAGAACACGGTATTATGGACCAATGGATACAGATAGAAATAGCCAATCATTTTGGTATCGCATGTAATATCAAATTTATGACTTTAATGTCTTTCATGCAGTATATTTCTAATAAAATAGAACCTAATAATTTTATAGCAGATAACTTTTCACAGTCTATCATGTATTGGAAATTTATGAAAATATTATCTCAAATGCAAATATCAAAAAAGTGCTCTATTATATACAAATACTTATATGGTGATGTCAATCAACAAAAAATAAGTCAATTTTCTGAACAACTTTCCAATTTATTTATTCAATATTTAATATATCGCCCAGATTGGTTGGACAATTGGGAATCCAATGAAATAATAAATTATTTAGATGACACACATCAAACCTGGCAATCAAAAATATGGCGTATGTTCTTAGAGAATATACGATGTAATCAGCAAAAATTGAAGGGTAATATATATCCTTTACAACGTTGTATTGATTTTCTAAAAAATACTCAGAAGATAATTTTTAATTATCTTCCAAGTAGAATATTTATCTTTGGAATAACATCTATACCGCCTATATATTGGAATATATTAAAATTATTAAGTTACCATATTGATATTTACTTATGGTTTATAAATCCCTGTTATCATAATTTGATTTATATATCTGATCAAGATTCGTATGACGTAACACAACAAGAAAACCAATTATGCAATAAGAATGCATTGCGCTCATCTTCATCTGTTGCTGTTCATTTTTCCAATCATAGTCATTATTCTAATATCAATCATCCTTTATTAGATGCATGGGGCGATGTTGCTTATGATACTTTATCTTTGTTTACTCAATTAAAAGATAAAATTGAACTAAAATCTTTTATTATTCCTAAACAAGATTCTTTGCTTCACATTGTACAAAAAAACATTTTAGAATTTCAGAATCATATAAAAAATATAAAAAAACAACCTGATACTACAACATCTACAAATAATCACCGACATATATTATCATCAGAAGATCAATCAATTACTTGCCATGTTTGTCATAGTATTCAACGAGAAGTAGAAGTGTTACATGATAATTTGTTATCAATGATGGCAGATGATCCATCGCTGTCTCCAGGAGACATCATAGTTATGGCTTATGATGTACACTGTTATAAATCAGCTATTCAAACTATATTTGATAATATACAAGATCGACATTTACCGTTTAATATAGCAATAGATAACTATAAAAAAAATACACATCCAATTATATCAACTTTTATTAATATACTTAACATACCATATAGTCGATTTACTTCTGAAGAAATTTTGTCGTTTTTAACAGTACCATCTATTGCATCTCGTTTTAAAATGAACAAAGAAGAAGTAAAATTATTACACCAATGGACCATTAAATCTGGTATTAGGTGGGGACTTGATGATTACACCATGTATAATTTTAATTTACCTATTATTAATCAAAATACTTGGAATTTTGGATTAAATAGAATGTTATTAGGTTACGCTATAAAAAATCAACATGATACCTGGGAAAAAATTTTACCGTATGATGATATAATAATCAGAGATCATATCAATATTATTGGTCAATTAGGAGAATTTTTAAAAACATTAAAAAAATGGAGGGACCGATTCGGTCATTCTTATACGTTGGTAGAATGGATATCCTATTTCAAAGAAATAATTGACGATTTTTTTCATTGTGATCATCTGGATTCAGAAAACAAAACAGTCTTACTTTTCTTAAAAAACTGCTACAGAGATATATTAGAATCAGGCATACAAGCAGAATATACTCAAACTATAAGTATAACAGCACTACGCGATAAATTATGTCGCAAATTAACACAAGACACTGTAATCCCCCGGTTTATACCAAATGTAATTAATTTTTGCAATATTACTCCAATTTTCTGTATTCCTTATAAAGTAGTGTGTTTTTTAGGTATGAATGATAATAAGTTTCCTCGCAATAAAATATCTCCAGACTTTAATTTAATGGTTAAAAATCCGCGTAGAAATGACAATAACATACACGAAAAAGATTGTTATTCGTTTTTGATAGCATTTTTATTAGCTCAAGAAAAGATATATATTAGTTTTATCGGGCGCTCAATTTATGATAATAGCATGAGTTACCCTTCCGTATTAATCAATGAACTTTTAGAATATATTGCTTTAAATTTTTATTCAAAAGAACATGAAAATATAGATATAGATATTAATATCAAACATATACGTCAGCGTTTATGTCAATGGTATCCTCCGTTTCCTTTTTCTCCTGAAAATTTCAATCCTAACAATAATAAACAAAGTTTTGCTAAAGAATGGCTACCTACAACAAATATTAATACAAATCATTCTTTATTAATCTGTCCGAATTTTAATACTTCGTTTTCTCATAACCTCACAAAAACAATAATGTTTCAAGATTTATACAACTTTTATCGCCATCCAGTACGCATATGGTTTCAAAAACGATTAAATGTGTATTTTGATCAAAATATATTGAAATTATCAAATGAAGAACCTTTTTCCGTAGATGGACTCAATCGTTATGAATTAAATATGCAATTGATTGATTATCTAATTCATAGTAAAAATACCGATGAACTATATCATAGTATGTGTGCTTCTGGAATTCTACCTTATGGTGTATTTGGAAAATTATATTGGACTAAACAACAAAAAAAAATGACAATATTAGCGAATCAAATAAAAACGTATCATTGTATTGAAAAAGATAACCTAGATATTTCTTTAACATTTGATACGACTAGATTATTCGGGCAATTAACTGCAGTGCAAGAAAATGGATTGACACGTTGGAAACCTCGATATCTTTCTATGAAAGATGTATTATTGTTGTGGCTAGAACATATAACTTATTGTGCTATAGGTGGAAAAGGTGATAGTCGATTATTTGGTATTAATGATGCATGGCATTTTCCTAATTTATCAAAACTGCATGCAAAAAAGTTATTATTCACTCTAATATCAGATTACCGCACGGGTATAAACACACCCATATTGTTACTATATCAGTCTGGAGGAGCTTGGATTAATCATGTATTTGACTGGAATACTCGAACAATATCTCCAAATCCATATTGTCAAAAAGAAGCACATCGAAAACTAATACAAGTTTGGCAAGGTACCAAATATTCTCTTTTCAGAGAAAGTCACGATCCATATTTACGTAAACTTATCTCATTTGATTTAAGTGAAGAAAACATCTCAAAAATTATTAAAACTGCAGAACATTATTTTTTTAACCCAATGAAGTACAGAATAATATAACGATTTACAAATTTTACATCAAAAAAAATAATAAATATTTTATAATTAAAAATTGCATATATTACACAATACAACACATAACACCACATTTTCAAATAATGTACATAATAAAACACAAACTGTTCATTCATTAAACCATGGGAATTATATGATTTTTTATTTTTTCATATAATCCACTATAACGTTGTGTGATCGAATTAACACTGCGTATTATTACGTGATCTGTCGCGTATAAATAAAGACATTGACGAGCTCTAGTGACGGCAGTATAGAATAATTCTCGTGTTAATAATGGTGTATATTTATTGGGTAATATTATTGCGATATGTTGAAATTCAGATCCTTGCGCTTTATGTATAGTCATAGCAAAACAAGTTTCATGCTCCGGTAATTGATATATTTGTATAACTTTTATACCTCCTCGTGGTAAAATAAAATATGCAGATAATTTATTTTGATCATTTAACAACAATACCCCAACATCTCCATTATATAATTCTAATGCTGGTTTATTACGTAATATAATAATAGGTCTACCTATATAATTCCTAGAATTATTTAATTGAATTAATCCTTTCTCATTTAATATTTGTTCAATATAATAATTAATCCTTATTACTCCGAACGGACCATCACGCAATGCACACAATATGCGATAATGATTGAAAATCTTTAAAATATTTTTTGTTAGGATTTGAGTGTGTTTCAATTTTTGTAAATAGTTAGAATATGCCATTGCACAATTAAGAATCATAGTTATATAGCTTTTTTTGTCTACAAAATAAATATAATATAAATCCTTGTATATGTTTGAATTTAACAATGACAATACATGATTATAATCTCCTGAATTTATAGCACCAGATAATTTATTAATTCCTGAACTTTCACTAAATCGATAATTTTTCTTTAGTATACATGTACCATCAATAATACTATTATAATTATAATGCACAGATGATTCAGAAGGAGATATAATAGGCAATATGTAACCTGTAAGATCTATAAGTTCTTGATAACGTTTACGAGAATAATAAAAATTAGAAAATTGACACACATCTTTAAATACGGATCCAGGTTCTACTGAACATAATTGATATTGATCACCAAAAAAAATAACTTTCGTTTGGGGAGAAAGTGTCAAAATAAGCTGAGCTAACATAGATAGACTAACCATAGAAGCTTCATCAATAATTAAAAGATCTAAGCGTGTGAGATCAAAGCAATTATATTGAATATTTTCTTTATATAATCGTGTTCTAAGTAAACTATGTAGAGTAGTAGCTTTTTCTGGTAAGTTACATAAGAGAAGATTTTCTAATTGTGGAATATTGTGCATTGTTGTTTTAAAGGATTCAGTCAAAAGAGCTGCTGCTTTTCCTGTTGGAGCGGTTATCTGAATATTTAGATTATGATTCTTGCTGCATAACAATAATGCAGCTACTATCTTCGCTATAATAGATGTTTTTCCAGTTCCAGGTCCTCCAGAAATTAACACTCTGTGATGCGTTACGCCAATAGCAGTAGCTATTTTATGCCAATCAACTTCTGTATAAGTTATAGGAAATAATTGATTTAATACATGAATTATTTTTTCTTTTTGAAAAACATTTGATGGATATTTATGATTAAAAAATTGCGCGACTATGCATTCATCTTGCCACATGTGATGTAAGTACAAACGCTTATTTTCCAATATTAATGGGGTGACCCGTGATCCATCACTAACCGCAGGACAAGAAAGCAATAATTCCTGCCAGTCAGATATCGATAATTTCCCCAATTTTCTATATATCGCATACGTTAATTCAGGATAATTTCCTTGAAATAATTTATCAGGAGTAAGAAACCATAAAGGTAAACAAACATGACCAGCCCTAACGTTAGAGCTTAGAGTTGCGCTAGCTAACATTAATGCTTCCTTTATATTATTATGTCGATTCCCATCATAAATGGGAAGAGCTAATACATCGGCAAATTGTACATCTAGTGAATGCCACAACCCTAATTTTAAAATATTGTTAATAATATTTTTCATGGGACTATTTTTATGGTCTACAGTATTAGATTTATATATTTTAAACGACAGAAAAACTGTATTTTTTAGTTAAAAACGAATAATTACAATTTTAAATTTCACTTAAATAATTTATACTGTATCTTTTTAGATATAAGTTATCTATTTGAATTAATAATTATATGTAAGTTCGTATGTGTGCTTATTAAGATAGATAGGTACACTTAAATCGTTAATATATTAGATCGCATCTTTATTATTCTATAAAAAAAATAGTGTTCCTATTATTAAATAAAATCTAAGCATTATTCATCTAATGATGTTTAGATTATTTTTAAAGAATAAATTATCTAATTCATTAATAAATGTCGATAATGGACGAAAAAAATAAATTCCATTACTCAACGGTGTTCCATCCATACCGCGTATAAATAAATAATATACTCCTCCGAAATCTTTTTCATAGTTATAAGAAACGAGTCTATTACGTAGAAACCGATGCAACGCTAAAGTATAAAGTTGATATTGCAATGCATAATGATGTTTAATCATTTCTTGTGTTATTTTAGAGCCAACATAATCTTCATTGTTGTCTCCTAACCAATTGGTTTTATAATCTAATAAATAATACCGATGATTCCAGCGAAAAATTAAATCAATAAATCCTTTTAACATTCCTGTTATATCCAAAAAAGTAAGCGATGAAGATTTACGTGATAAAGGATCATATTTTTTGCATAAATGGTCTAATTCTTTCGATGTTAAATACGTATTAATAGATAAATAAAATTTAAGCTCAGTTTTTTTATTCTTAGGAATTATTTGCGCAAGAGTTAAATTATTATTATTAAGGGGGGTATTGAGTACTATATATATCCATTCTCGGACAACAAATCCCCAAATTGGATCAATATTATATTTTGCCATATGTGCGTATAACCATTTCATATCCACAAGTTTTCTAAAATCCAGAACTTGAAAGATACTATGAAAAAAGTTACCACATACTTTTCCTTTAGGAAAAGTATGTGGTGTCAATGGAATATCATTCTCTTGACACTGAATGTGTTCACTGATATCTAATTGTTTTTCTAAATTTAAACATGTTGTAACATCAACATCAGTATGTTGTAGAGCGCTAAAACTTGTTATACTCCACGGAATAATATTTAGTGATGTCTTCCAATTTTTTCCGCATAGCAATTGATTAGATGCAACAGACGATACATGAGAAAATAGTTCTTGCGATCTTGAAATAATACGGAAGGAAATATCACCATTCGAATAAACACTGAGCCTTTTTAAATGTTTCCTTAATGTTGCTGCGTTTCCAGCAGTTTTTTTTTGAATTAAATATCCTAAGGCGCTGTGATGTAAATCATTGGTATTAGATTTTTTTTTGTATCGTCGTACTATTGGACCAATACCTATAGAACAATGATAAATACTACGAGTTACCGCTACATATAATAACCTTAAATCTTCTGATAAACGCTCTTCATCTGCCAATATTAAATTTGACTCTGATGCATTGAAATTTAAATGGGTTTTATATGATTTTCTATCATGAAAAAAAGGATTTTTTACATAATTAAAGTCTGCTACAAATGGTAAAAATATTAATGGAAATTCTAATCCCTTAGATTTATGTATTGTACTAATTTTTATTAATTGATGATCACTTCCTAATCGTAAATTTTGATCAGATATTTTTTTATTTTTTGGTTGTGTTATTTTTAATATTAACCATTCCATAAGTGCGTGCTCATCTTGTAACTGTCTTGCAGCATCTTGCAATAATTCACCTAAATGCAAAATATTTATTAAACTACTTTCACCTACTCGCGTAGACAATAACTTTTCTGGTACTTTATGGTCAAAAATTACTTTCTGTATCATCAAATACACACCCTTTTTTTTCCAAACGGAATAATACTCAAAAAATTTCTCAAATATTTGTTCTTGTTTAGATTCATTATTATTAATACTTTCAATATCAGTGGCATTTAATCCAAAAAAAATAGTTGTTAAAGCAGTGCAAATTGTATGGCTCTCTGGAAATAAGATTGCTCGTAATAATAATGATAATTCATAAGATTCCATTGTTTCAAAAATATTTTTATGATTGGATAGAAATATTGTTGATATATTTACTTTTGATAAAGCAGAACAAATAAGTGATGCTTCTTCATGATTTCGTACTAATACAGTTATATCCGATATTTCTAATTTTCTTTTATACTGATCATTTTCTAACCAAGCTGTTCCATTACGTATTTCATGTAATAAATTGTATAAAATAGTGGCACATTCCTGTGCCATTGATCGTTTATAGTCATTTATTGTAACTATCTCATCAGGATGTAACCAAAAACACATAGCTGTTTGCGATTGATTGTTTATCAAAAACCGATACATACTATTTCGACTAGCAGTTACTGAAGGAATAAAAGGAATATCTTCAAAAATAAACGGATTAGGAACCAATTGGAATAATTGGTTAATAGCATTAACTATATTTAACGACGAACGCCAATTAATATTAAGATTGTATTTGTTACATACTGTTTGACGTATTTTCATATACGAAAATATATCAGCCCCACGAAAGGCATAAATTGATTGTTTGGGATCTCCTATTAAAATAAGACCATTTTCTGAGTCAGAATTATATAATGCACTAAAAATTTTGAATTGCTGACAGTCTGTATCTTGGAACTCATCAATAAGCGTTACCGGATAACGTGTACGCAGTATATGTGCTAATTTATTGTCTTTATCTGTAACTAAATGATGAGCTAATACATCAACAAGATCGTTTAAAGTAATTTCTGACCTACAATGTTGAGTATTATTTAAATCATTATGTATCTCATTTATTGCAATTTTAAATATTGATGTTTTAAATGATGATAATTGGCTATATAATTTTTCTATTGAATCAAATAAAGTACATATATAATCGGATCTATTGCTATTATTATGTATCTTTAATTCGGTTGTTCTAAAACGTTGTAGATCATTAGGTATCGTATGATCAATTGTTGGTCGTTTGACCCATTGATTAATTCTGTCTATCCAACGTATTAAATTATTTTTATTGTATATTCTACGATTAATGTCATAAGAATTGACGATAGTAATTATATTATATTTATTTTTATGCCATTCCTTTTTAACATGATTGACATGATCCAGTATTTTTTCATAATAAGTTATGATACTTTTTTTATCTTCATGTATGTCATGATTGTAACAATCAAGGCTAGACCTAGATCTGTATATATAAGGAACAATATCGTTTAAAAGAGAATTTGGATCTTTCCAATATTCTTGAATTAATTTAGCTATATTTAATGGCAGTGAATAAAAATTCCGTCTCCAAAAATCAGCGCATGCTTGTTGGTACAATATTGTTTCATTATCAACAATATTCGTATTAAACAGCATGTTTAATTCGATTGTATTGTGATTTAAGATATTTTGACAAAAACTATGGATGGTAAAAATAGATGCTTGATTTATTTTTTTTTCTGCTTCAAATAATTGATTTATGGCTAATTCTACATTATGTATTTGTAATAATAATTTAGAAAATAAAAAATTATTACTATATCCACGCATACAATCTAATCTAAATTGATGAATATTTTCTCTTATGCGATGACGCAGTTCTTGTGCTGCAGATTTAGTAAAAGTTACCACAAGTATTTCTTGTACTGTTAAAGGACGGGAAAAATCTGATCTATTCCCTAAACATAACAATAATCTAATATAGATTATTATGAGAGTATATGTCTTACCAGTACCTGCTGAAGCTTCAATTAAATTGATGCCATACAGAGGTAATTCTAAAACATTTAAATTACGCATGATTATTGTTTATATTTATTTAAAATAATGACAGTTATCTTTAATTTTATTAAAACTATATTATTTATAAATATTAACTATTATTAGTCAAATTTAAATAGATAAATCAAGCAAATAAAAATGAATTACTTTACACCAATAAATATAAACAACATTTATTCTAACATTTAAACAATAGAATCAAAATACTATGGAATAAGGTACCTTAAGTAAGAAAAATATATTTTATATGTCGCGTAATAACTCATTTATCTTAACTTTATTTTTAGTTTTAGAATCGACTGTTTTTACGATTACAGCGCAATAAGTATTAACACGACCATCTTTGGAGGGCAGACTGCCTGGAATTACAACTGAACCAGCTGGAACGCGTCCATAGTATATATTTCCACTAGCACGATCATATATTTTAGTGCTTTGACCTATAAATACTCCCATAGAGATCACTGCACCTTTTTCAACAATTACCCCTTCTACAATTTCAGAACGAGACCCAATGAAACAATTATCTTCAATGATGGTTGGATTAGTTTGAATGGGCTCTAAAACTCCTCCAATTCCTACGCCTCCAGATAAATGCACATACTTTCCAATCTGAGCACAAGATCCAACTGTAGCCCAAGTATCAATCATTGTTCCTACATCAATATAAGCACCAAGATTGATGTAGGAAGGCATGATTACTGTGTTATCAGCAATATAAGCCCCGTAGCGCACAGTAGCTGGTGGAATTATACGCAATTTTTTATTTTCAAAACGTGTGCGATCCCATCCGGAAAATTTCATAGGAAATTTATCAAAAAAAACACCATCCCCCCAAGTTATTAATTGATTGTCCATAGTATGAAATGCAAGCATAATTGCTTTTTTTAGCCATTGATGCGTAATCCATGTGCCATTGATTTTCTCTGATATACGTAACGTTCCATTATCTAGTCTATCCATGATTTCTCGAACAGCATTATTGACGGTAGAATTAATGTTATTGTTTGAAATGTATTCTTTTTTTTCAAAGGCACTTTCTATTATTTTTCGTAATTGATTCATATGTTTCATATTCCATAATATCGAATTCATTTGAGAGCAATTATTTCTCATTGACTATGAAAATAATATCTTTGTTAAAGTAAATGTTAGAAATTTACATCGACACGTTATAATATATTACTATGTTTTTGAGTTATACAGCGACATCTGTTTAAAGATATTATATTGGTATCCTTAAATAAAATTTGTTCATATTTAACAAATCTACTCTAATAAAGAATGACTAGCATTTAACATATTACCACTACAATTATACTCCATTGAATAACGTATACATTAAATAATACTGCTTGTTCAATAAAAAGAATGTTTTTTATTTTCATAAAAATAACATATACATTACCACATAATTATGATTTTTGCACTTATTCAAAGTCATTTATTAATATAATGCAAATATCTCTAAAAATACTTTTTACAATAAAATATATGCTTTTTTTATTAATTATGATGATTTAAATAATTGATGATAAAGACTCATCGGAACGTAACGTTAATACATCACACCCATTTTCCGTAACAACAATAGTGTGTTCATACTGTGCTGACAAATTATGATCTTTTGTTTTTACTGTCCATCCGTCATTTTCAGTATAAATATGGCGAGTACCTGCATTTACCATAGGTTCTATTGTTAATGTCATTCCTGATTTTAATATCACACCTTCATCATCAGCATCGTAATGCAATACATGGGGAGCTTCATGAAAAAATTTTCCAATTCCATGCCCACAATATTCTCTTACTATTGAAAAATTCTGATTTTCAACAAATCTTTGGATAGATTGACCTATTTTTTTTAAACGTATGCCTGGTCTAATCATACGAATTGCTAAATAAAGACTTTCTTGAGTGATCTTACACAATTGATACCCCAACTTTGTCGGTTGACCAACAATAAACATTCTAGAAGTGTCAGCATATAACCCGTCTTTAATTACTGTAATATCAATATTTACAATATCACCTTCTTTTAATTTATGCGAATCATTTGGAATACCATGACACACTACCTCATTAATTGAGGTGCAAATAGACTTAGGAAATCCGTGATAACCAAGAGGAGCAGAAACAGCATGTTGTATTTGTGTAATATAATTATGGCAAATAGTATCTAATTCTCCAGTACTAATACCAGGTTGCACGTAAGCTTCAATCATTTCTAACACTTCTGCAGCTAATTTCCCAGAGATACGCATTTTTGCTATATCTGTAAGTGTTTTAATAATAATTTTCATAATATATATATTATTAATCTTATTAACAAATACATAATATTTTTTGCCTTTACATCATATGATCTACATATAAATCATTGCATTAATTAAGATAAATTACATCAAGGTATATTTTATAACTCGCATTCATTGCTATTAAATAAGCATTTTTTATTTGAAAATAAATGTTAATTATTTCTTGTTTTAGACCATTGTAAACACTATTCTTCGTATTTAACTTATTAAAAATTATTATAACATGTATTATATAATCTATCTATATTTAAATGCTGATAGCTGCCAACATTATAAATAATCTACTCAACAACCAATAGAGGTATATAATGGAAAACATTTCTATACGCGACATGCTTCAAGCCGGTGTTCATTTTGGCCATCAAACCCGTTATTGGAATCCTAAAATGAAACCTTTTATTTTCGGGGTTCGCAATAAAATACATATTATTGACTTGGAAACAACTAGTGTAATGTTTAGACAAGCTTTAATTGAACTGAATAAAATCGCTGCACTCAAGGGTAAAATTTTATTTGTAGGTACCAAACGCGCAGCTAGTGAATCAGTAAAAAAAACAGCACTGGCTTGTAATCAATTTTTTGTTAATCATCGTTGGTTAGGTGGAATGCTAACCAATTGGAAAACAGTACGCCAATCTATAAAACGTTTAAAAGATTTAGAAATTCAATCTCAGGACGGTACTTTTAAGAAATTAACTAAAAAAGAAGCATTGATCTTGAACCGAGAACTTATTAATCTAGAAAATAGTTTAGGAGGTATTAAAAATATGGGGGGGCTTCCAGACGCAATTTTTGCTGTTGGTGCAACACATGAACATATTGCTATAAAAGAAGCAAATAGCTTAGGAATTCCAGTTTTTGCAATAGTTGATACCAACTCTAACCCAGATGGAATAGATTTCGTTATTCCAGGGAACGACGATGCTGTACGCGCGATTAACCTATATTTAAATATAATATCTAATATGATACATATAAATGCGTTCAATACTTAATATAATTAATGTTACACATACATTTGTTAACAATTAAATGTATAAAAATATTTTCTATATATATTCCTAATACGATGATATTACTATGAAAGAAAAAATGATTAATATTAATAGCGGTTTAATTAAAGAATTACGTAAACGTACTAGCATTGGTGTTGTAGAATGTAAACAAGCTTTAATTAAAGCCAATGGAGATCTTGAATTAGCTATAGATAACATGAGAAAATCCGGTTTAAAAACTGCTTGCAAAAAATCTGGACACACCACATCATCAGGTCTTATTGCAGTAGAAATAACATCCAGTAAGCAATATGGTATTATGATAGAAATAAATTGTGAAACTGATTTCGTAGCTAAAGATAGTACTTTTCAAGAGTTCGCTAAAACTGTTATTATTACAGCGTTAAATGAAAAAATTCATGATATTAATATACTACAAACTAGATTTGAAGAACAACGGACTAATTTAATTGCAAAAGTTGGAGAAAATATAAACATTAGTAGGTTTGTTGTGTTGACAGGTGATTTTTTGGGGTGTTATGTACATGGATTCAAAATAGGGGTAATAGTTGCTGCTAGCGGAAATGTAACTTCAGATTTAATGAAACATATTTCCATGCACATCGCAGCTAGAAGCCCTAAATATATTAACGTAGATGATGTTCCTACAAATGTAATGATTCGTGAAAATCATATTCAAATGGATATTGCTATGAGATCTGGAAAATCATACAAAATTTCAGAAAAAATAACCGAAGGACGTATGAATAAATTTCTCAATGACATTGTATTAACAAAACAAAACTTCATAATGGATACTAACAAAACAGTGGAAGAACTATTGATTGAGTATCATGTAAAAATTAATAATTTTGCTCGTTTTGAATTAGGTGAAGATATGTAAATTAATATTTTATATTATTGCTAAAATTTTAATTAATTAACACAGATCATCATTGGTTTTTAAAGTAATATATTCAATCCTTTTAACAATAAGAAACTACTAATTAAAATTTGGTTAAATCGGAATAATTATTGACATGCATATTATACTTTAAATAAGTTAGTGTTTGCTTCTGTTTATGCCATTTTTTGTGAGGAATATAATTAATGGTAACTCACACGAAACCAATTTACCGGCGTATCGTACTTAAAATGAGCGGGGAAGCTCTACAAGGCACCGAAGGTTTTGGAATCGATACTACTGTATTAAACCGAATGGTTACAGAAGTTAAAGAATTAGTTAAAATAGGTATTCAAATAGGTATAGTTATGGGAGGTGGCAATTTGTTCCGTGGCGCTGAATTAGTTAAATCCGGTATGAATCGTATAGTAGGGGACCATATAGGGATGTTAGCTACTATAATGAATGGGTTAGCCATGAGAAGCGCATTAAATCATGCTTATGTTCATTCCCATTTAATGTCAGCTATTCCATTAAATGGGGTATGCGATCATTATAATTGGATGAAAGCTATTAACTTACTGTCTAATAATTGGGTGGTAATTTTTGCAGCTGGAACCGGGAATCCTTTATTTACTACTGATTCTGCTGCCTGTTTGCGTGGTATTGAAATTAAAGCAGATGTAGTACTTAAAGCAACTAAAGTAGATGGTGTATTTTCTACTGATCCAATTCAACATCCTGATGCTATACTATATGAACAATTGAGTTATCAGGACGTACTAAAGCGTGAATTAAAAGTTATGGATTTGACAGCATTTACATTAGCACGAGAACACAATTTACCAATACGCATATTTAATATAAACAAACTTGGGGCATTAAAAAGAATTATAATGGGATATAAAGAAGGGACTTTAATAACTAAATAATTTAAAGATTTGCAACATTCAAATAAATACTTAAATTTATATAAATTGGTTTTTAATTCAAAAATATAAATCAGAGGTATATGATGTGATTAATAAAATTAATAATATTCAGACAGATTCAGAAATACATATGAAAAAATGTATTAAAAACTTTAAAATAACTATCAACAATATTCATATAGGACGTATTTCTCCAAATATATTAAATAACATCCGAGTAGACTACTATGGAATATCCACTCCGTTATCTCAAGTAGCAAATGCCATAGTAGAAGATTCACGCACTTTAGCTATCACAGTATTTGACCATCAGTTGATCAAATCAACTGAAAAAGCTATTTTTATGTCTGATTTGGAATTAATTCCTATTTCTCATGGAAATATTATTCGAGTAACATTACCTGCATTAACTGAAGAACGTCGTCATACTTTAATAAAAATGGTACGGACTGAAGCAGAAAAAAGTAAAATAGCTGTAAGAAACGTGCGTCGTATTGCTAATGATAAAACCAGAATTTTACTTAAAAACAAAGAAATTAATGAAGACGAAGAGCATTTTTTTCAAAATGAAATTCAAAAGTTAACTAATATTTGGATTAAAGAAATTGATATTATTCTCACAGAAAAAGAATCAGAACTAATGAAATTTTAAATATTAAATTGTGCCTTGATATATATTTATATATGTACTAACAACAAATGATAGATTTTTATCTCTACACTAAATAAATAATTTAATTTATACATATGCAATCTTTAACAATTCTAGGTAGTACTGGATCTATTGGAAAAGCTACCCTATCTGTAATACAACAACATACCGATAAGTTCTTTGTGCATGCATTAGTCGCGAAGAATAACGTTGCTGTCATGACAGAACAGTGCATAACGATGTGCCCCAAATATGCATGTATGATATCTGAAGATGCAGCACGAATATTGAAAAAAAATTTAATCATCGCTGGAAAATATAATATTGAAGTATTATCTGGAGTAACACATGCTTGTGAATTAGCATCAACTAATGATGTGGATATGGTGATGTCTGCCATAGTTGGAATTGCTGGATTAAAGCCCACTTTTTCCGCGTTGCGTGCTGGTAAAAAAATATTGTTGGCAAATAAAGAAACTTTAGTTACTTGCGGAAAATTGTTTATGAAAGAAGCCAATCGATACCGTGCCTGTATACTGCCTATAGATAGTGAACATAACGCAATTTTTCAAAATCTACCAGAGATATGTCAGGAGAATTTAGGAAATACATCTTTATCTGAATGCGGTATATCTCGTATTGTGCTAACTGCATCTGGAGGAATTTTTTTCAAAACACCACAAGAACAATTAACCAAAATAACACCAGAGCAAGCTTGCGTGCATCCTAATTGGTCCATGGGGCGTAAGATATCAGTAGATTCTGCTACTATGATGAATAAGGGATTAGAATATATTGAAGCACGTCATTTATTTAATGCTAAACCGAGTGAAATAGAAATTTTATTACATCCTCAGTCTATTGTCCATGCTATGGTATACTATTCCGACGGAAATGTATTGGCGCATCTAGCACCTCCAGATATGAGAATTCCTATTACATACGCAATGGCTTATCCCAATAGAATAGGACTAAAAATCTCATCCAATATAGACATATATTATCTTAATAAATTACATTTTGATCAATTAGATAATCGCAGTTATCCTTGTTTCCAATTAGCAATAGATGCTGATAATTGTAGTCAATCGGCTACTATTGTCCTAAACGCAGCAAATGAAATCGCCGTAGAAGCATTTTTACATAAAATGATTTCTTTCACTGACATTCCTGATGTCATTCGTCGTGTACTTGATGCAATAAATTTAAATGATCCTAATGATATAGAAGATATTTTATATATTGATCAAAAAGCTCGTGAGAAAGCAATATCTATATGCGTCATATAATGAATAATATTGTCTTTAATAAAATTTATCACAATTACTACATATGTATCATAAAAATGATAAGTAATTTCATTAATTTGTAATTATAGTGTTAATTATTATAAAATGAGTATTTTTACTTAACACAAAGGTATTTAATTTGGAAAATAAATAAATGTGATATCATCTCAACATAATCAAGAGCTTAACACTTTTTCATCTAATTTACTACCACGCCATGTTGCTATTATCATGGATGGTAATGGGCGTTGGGCAAGAACACGAGGAAAATTACGTATTGTTGGGCATCAAGCTGGATTTAATGCGGTCCGGGGTGCTGTTCATTTCGCTGTTAATCATAGATTCGATGCATTAACTTTATACGCGTTTAGCAGTGAAAACTGGAAACGTCCTGATAAAGAGATTGATTCTTTAATGCAATTGTTTTCTCATGCTTTAAATAATGAAATAGACGTTCTACATAAGCATAATATTAAACTAAGAATCATCGGAGATATTAATCGATTTTCTGGTGAATTACAAAAAAATATACACCGCTCTGAAAAATTAACTTCCAACAATAGTGGACTTACACTTAATATTGCTGCAAATTATGGAGGACGATGGGATATTATCCAAGGAGTAAAACAACTTGCCATGCAAGTACAGCAAGGAATATTAACCCCTAATCAAATTGACGAAGATGCTCTATGTAAATGTATCTGTATGAATGAATTAGCTCCAGTAGATTTGGTGATTCGAACAGGAGGTGAACATCGTATTAGTAATTTTTTGCTTTGGCAAATAGCATATGCTGAATTATTTTTTACAGATGTATTATGGCCTGATTTTAATGACGTCATATTTAAAAGAGCATTAAATACTTTTATGAAAAGAGAACGCCGATTTGGAAACAGTGCATCTATTTAATTTGCAATACACATGTGATCAAGGAGAAAAATGTGTTAAAAACCCGTTTAATTAGCATGTTGATCCTGATTCCCATCACTATTTTGATGGTATTTTTATTGCCTATTATACCATTCTCGATTGTTGTATCTATCATTTGTTTAATTAGTGCATGGGAATGGGGAAAAATGCATCATTTTTCTGATTATGTACACCGAATGTGGATATGCGCTATATTTGGATTATTGTGTATTACAATGATAATTGTAACGATAAAAAGCTATTTATATTTCAATAATTGGCATATTTTTTGGTATATTTTAGGGAGCATTAGTATAGTATGGTGGGTACTAGCGTTTTCATTAATATTATCTTATCCTGATTCTGCTATTTTATGGAAAAAATCTAATGTACTATGTTTTTTTTTCGGAATATTAATAATATTACCATTTTTTTTGGGGATATTAACGTTGCACCAATTTCATCATATCAACGATAGCACCATCGGAGCATGGTGTTTACTGTATATTGTAATATTAATTTGGATTAATGATTCAAGTGCATATATCATCGGTAAAACATTAGGGCGGCGTAAATTATTAGAAAGCGTATCTCCTAAAAAAACTTGGGAAGGATTTATTGGAGGTATACTAATTTCAACAGGAATTTCATGGTTATTCAGTATATATATGCCAATCAAGGTGATAAATCCATTTCTTATATTTATTTATTCTATCATCGCAATTATAGCCTCTATAATAGGAGATTTAACTGAAAGTATGTTTAAGAGAGAAGCTGGTATTAAAGATAGCGGGAGTTTAATTCCTGGACATGGAGGAATGTTAGATCGCATAGACAGCTTATTTGCTGCAGTGCCTATTTTCGTTTACCTAATATTATTAAGTCTATATTAATATCATCATAAAAAAAATAGAGAATTCGTTAACATCATGTTATTACATTTGTTTTGGAACTTATCCGCATTTATCTTTGCATTAAGTATACTCATCACGGTTCATGAATATGGACATTTTGTAGCAGCGCGTTTTTTAAAAGTAAAAGTAGAGCGATTTTCTATAGGATTTGGCCCTGTTTTATGGAGTTGGAGAGATTCAAATGATACCGAATACGTAATTTCCGCTGTTCTTTTTGGTGGATACGTTAAATTATTTAATACTCAAAAAAAAATAGCATCTTGCGATGAAGAATGTAATCAATCATTTGATTGTAAACGTATTTGGAAAAAAAGTGTTATTGTGGTTTCAGGACCCATTTTTAACTTTCTTTTTTCTATTTTGTTATACGTGTTAGTTTTTATGATAGGTGTGCCTATTTATAAACCAATAATCCATTCCGTTATACCTAACTCCATTATTGCTCAATCGCATGTACCATCTGGCGTAGAAATTAAATCAATTAACAATATTTTGACTCGTGATTGGGATGCAGTACGTTTGGAAATTCTTAATAGCATAGGTAAGGAAAAAATTATTATTTCTGCAACACCAATAAATAGTACGCATATTCAAACTTATACCATTAATTTATCTCGTAACTGGTTCAATAAATCTACTAATAATAAAGATCCTATAATAACATTGGGCATTCTTCCTTTTGACACACATATATCACCGATCTTGTCAGGAATACAACCTGATTCTTCCGCACAACGAGCTGGTTTAAAAATTGGAGATAAAATAATCTCAATTGACGATCAATTAATACATAATTGGGAGTCATTTATTACAATTATCAAAAATAATCCAGAAAAAACTTTTAAAATTATAGTAGAACGGAAAAATAAAATATTAAACTTTAGTTTAACACCAGATAAAAAATATTTGATTCCTTCCGATAAAGCAGAAGGAGTTATAGGTGTTTTTCCGAAAATTACTTATATCCCAACAAAACATCATACAATCCATCAATATGGATTGTATCTAGCTATATTAGAAGCTTGCGAAAAAACATGGAAATTAATATGCCTAACAACTAACACATTATTTAAATTGATTACTGGAGATGTTAGGATAACCCATCTCAGTGGCCCAATCGCAATAGCGCAAGGAGCAGGTGCATCAGCTCAATCTGGAATAATTTACTATCTTATGTTTTTATCTTTAATCAGTATCAATTTAGGTATTATTAATTTACTACCGTTTCCAACACTAGATGGAGGGCATTTATTTTTTTTTATAGTAGAAAAAATAAAAGGGAAATCAATATCGAAAGAAACACAAAGTTTTGGTTATATCATTGGATCTATTATACTTACGTTTATAATGTGCTTAGCAATTTTCAACGATATATCTAGATTATGGTAATTAATAAAAATTAAAACTAAAAAGATTAAAATAAATAACAATAGATGAAAAGAATATTTATAGCATTCTTATTGATAATTAGCAATGTAGCACAGAGCGCTGATACAATCATAAATAAAATTCTTTTTAACGGATTAAAAAGAATTTCTTTAGATACAGTACTATTTAATTTACCTTTAAAAATTGGAGCTATTATTAATGATGAAGATATTGCTAATAGTATTAAAGTGTTGTTTTCTACAGGATATTTTGAAGCAATCACAATATCTAATAATGAAACAGGAATTATTATAATCCAAGTGAAAGAACGTCCAGTTATTGATAATGTGAATTTTCATGGGAATAAAATAATTACAGAAGATATAATAAAAAAAACATTAAATGTAAAAAAAATACAATCAGGTGAACCGTTTAATGAATGTTCTATTTTTGAGTTAAAACGAGAATTAGATAATTTGTATCATAATTTTGGTAAATTTACAGCTACAACTGAGATAGTAGTTATTCCTCTATCAAGAAATCGTGTTAATTTGAAAATAATATTTACTGAAGGTAAAACCGCCAAAGTACAACAAATCAATATTTTTGGTAATCATGCATTCCATACAAAAAAATTATTATCACAATTTAAATCATATAGAAAAATTAAATGGAGACCCATATTATCCAATCGACAATATCAACAACAAAGATTATTCCATGACTTAGATAAATTACGTAATTTTTACTTAAACCATGGTTACGCTAAATTTCATATTGATGAAACACAGATCGATTTAACATCAAATAAAAAATATATTTACCTTTCTTTATATATTAATGAAGGCATGCAATATACATTTGATTCTGTAAAATTACATGGAAATATATTAGATTATTTTCCTAATATTAAGGAATACATGAGAGTTTCTCTTGGAGAATTGTATAGTAACAATAAAATTCAAGAAATAGAACGTAACATACGATATGTATTGAGCAAACATGGCTACATGCAACCTATCATATTAATAGAACCAGACATCAATGATAACAATAAAACAATAACATTATATGTATATGTTGATATAGGACGTCATTTTTATGTGCGTGAAATACGCTTTGAAGGTAATAATATTACTAAAGATGAAGTAATTCGTAGAGAAATACATCAAACAGAACAAATGCAATTAGATTATACTCGTATTGTTCAAGATCAAGATCGACTTAAACGTCTTGGTTATTTTAAAACTGTAAACACTCACATTGAATATGTATCGAATACTATAAACCAAATCGACGTTATTTACAAAGTTGAAGAACGTAATACTGGTAATTTAAATTTAAGCGTCGGATTTGGAACAGAAAGTGGTATAAATTTACAATTCGGAATGTATCAAGAAAATGTATTAGGTTCAGGAAATTCTATAGCTGTTGCTAGTACTAAAAATTATTATCAAACTTATGCTGAAATATCATCTGTAAAACCTTACTGTGGCGTTAATAATATTAGCGTAGGAGGGAAAATATTTTATAATGATTTAAATACTAACAAAACGGGTTTGTCAGATTATAATTTGAAAAATTGTGGTATTAATATTAATTGCTCATACCCGATTGTTGAATACAATACGTTTAATATAGGATTAAATTATGTATCTAATTATTTAAGTAAAGTAGCTCCTCAAGTAGCAATATGGCGTTATTTAAAATCTACAAATATTCGCCCAAAAATATCGATTAACAATACATTTTTGGATGATACTATTAATTTTCATACAAATGATTTTTTATTAGTTTCAGGATGGACTTTTGATAACTCGAATCATGCTTATTTTCCTACATATGGTGTACGCGCTAATGTATCAAGTACATTAACACTACCTGGGTCTAATAATCAATATTATAAAATACTAATTAATTGCAATAGCTATATGCCTTTGGACCAATATTATAATTGGATAATAATGAATTCTATATATGCTGGTTATTCTGGAAGTATACATAAAAAAGAAAATCCTTTTTATGACAACTTCTACGCCGGAGGTATTGGAACAATACGTGGATTTAGATTAAATAGTATAGGACCAAAAGCTGCCTATTATCATTGCAGCGATTCAAGCCAAAACTATACTACATGTGCAATAAAGAACTCTCAAGATGCTGTCGGTGGAAATGCAATAACTCTTTTTAAAACTGAGTTAATTATTCCTATCGCATATTTTAATACACAACATTCTGATATTGCACGTATTTCTCTGTTCTTAGACACAGGTACTGTATGGGATACTTTTTGGAAAAATACTGAAGCAACACAAAAAGCTGGTATTGTAGATTATAGTATTCCAAGTAATATTCGTATATCCAGTGGTATAGCTTTGAAATGGATATCTCCAGTTGGACCAGTGATTTTTTCTTATTCAAAATTGATAAAAAAATATCCTGGAGATATAGAAGAACCATTTCAATTTAGTATCGGAAAAACATGGTAAAATTTAAATGTAATATAGAAATAACAAATATCTTATCAAAGTATAAACTTTTATATTTTATTAAACTAAGAGGTTTACAGTGAAAAAGTGGACATATATATTAAGTATGGTGATTTGGATAACACAAATTAGCCCTGTTGATGCTGCGGACAAAATTGCGATAGTTAATATTTCTAATATTTTCCAACAATCTTCACAACGTGCGAAAATCATTAAACAACTTGAATATGAATTTAAAGATCGTGCTACCGAATTAGAAAAGATGGAGCACGATTTACAAATGAAAATACAAACATTACAACGAGATGGTGCTACCATGAAAGCAATCGAGCGTAGTGAATTAGAAAAATCGTTAATAAATCAACGTGAAATTTTCTCTAACAAAGCTAAAGAATTTCAACAAGAAAATCATTCACGTCAGACAGAAGAAAGAGATAAAATTCTGAATATGATTCACAATGTAGTAACGAATGTTGCTAAAAAAGAAAATTACGATATAGTAATCGACACTAATGCTGTAGTATATCACAGCATTCGTATTACAGATATTACCAATTCTGTAATGAAACAAGTTGGATAAATTATGATCGGAATGCGATTATCTGACCTAGCACAACAGTTAAATGCTAAATTATATGGAGATGAAAATATTATTATTACTGGTGTTGCTTCTATAAATAACGCACGAGTGGGACATATTACTTTTCTAAAAAATCAGCGATTTCTAAGTCAACTAAGCTCCTGTCGCGCCTCAGCAGTGATATTGTCTAAAAATAACTTAATTTTTTGTAAGATTGCTGCATTAGTAGTAGAAGATCCTTATATTGCGTATGTTAAAATAGCACGATTGATGGATACTACCCCTAAACCATCGAAAAACATTGCATCTGGAGCTATAATTGCTTCAGATGCAATTTTAGGTCAAAGAGTAGGGATTGGCGCTAATGCAGTTATAGAATCTGAAGCAATTTTGGGGGATGATGTAATCATTGGTCCCGGTAGTTTCATAGGAAAAAAAGCAAGAATAGGAACAGGTACACGTTTATGGGCCAACGTTACTATATATCATGAAGTAGAAATTGGTGAATTCTGCTTAATACAATCTGGAGCTATAATTGGTTCTGATGGATTTGGGTATATTAATGATCATGGTGTGTGGATCAAAATTCCTCATTTAGGAACAGTAAAAATTGGAAATAATGTAGAAATAGGTGCTTGTACTACTATTGACCGTGGAACACTAGATGATACTAAAATTGAAAACGGGGTAATTATTGATAATCAGTGCCAAATTGCACATAATGTCATAATAGGCGCGCACACTGCAATAGCAGGAGGTGTCATCATGGCTGGAAGTTTAACAATCGGACGATATTGCATGATAGGTGGAGCTAGTGTAATTAATGGGCACATAAATATTTGTGATAAAGTCACGATAACCGGAATGGGTATGGTAATTAAAGCAATAACACAACCTGGTATTTACTCATCAGGTATTCCTGTACAACCAAATACAGTATGGTGGAAAACTGCCGCGTTAATTATGCGGATTAGTAATATGAATAAACGTATAAAAACTATAGAAGAAAAATTAAAAAAATTACTGTTCCTATAAATTTTAAGATAATTAGGACAGTTTATTCTTTATCCTGTTAGGATGAACGGGATAGTGTTGTTAATACGATTTATTACCTTAGACAGGAATAGAAAACCTTGGTTACTGATACTTGCGTTTTGCACATTGAGGAAGTTTTAGAACTTTTGCCGCATCGATTTCCATTTTTGCTAGTTGATCGTGTACTAAATTTTGAAAAAGGAAAATTTTTAAGAGCGGTAAAAAATGTTTCCTTTAATGAACCATTTTTTCAAGGTCATTTTCCGGGAAAACCCATTTTTCCTGGAGTATTAATTTTAGAGGCTATGGCTCAAGCTACAGGCATCTTAGCCTTCAAAAGTACAGGTAAATTAGCTCCAGGAGAATTATATTATTTTGCTGCAATTGATGCAGCTCGATTCAAGCGTCCAGTACAACCTGGTGATCAAATGATACTTGATGTGGAATTTATTAAAGAAAGACGTGGTATTGCACGCTTTAAAGGAATCGCTACAGTAAACGAAGAAATGGCTTGTGAAGCATCAATGATGTGCGCTCGTAGAAAGGAAATTTAAACTGATGATTCATCAATCTGCCATCATACATCCTAGTTCTATAATAGAAGAAGGAGCTATAATACACGATAACGTGCATATCGGGCCATTTTGTTTTATTGGAGCACAAGTTGAAATAGGGGCACGAACTTTACTAAAATCTCATATCGTAATTAATGGCATTACTCAAATTGGAGAAGATAATCAAATTTATCAATTTGCTTCTCTTGGGGAAGTAAACCAAGATTTAAAATACGCAAAAGAATCTACGCGCATAGAGATTGGTCATTATAATCAGATTAGAGAAAGTGTCACTATTCATCGCGGTACTATACAAGGTAAAAAAGTTACCAAAATAGGAAATAGCAATTTATTTATGATTAACGTACATATTGCTCATGATTGCATAATAGGAGATCATTGTGTCATGGCTAACAACGTTACCTTAGGAGGACATGTAAGAGTAGATAATCACACTATTATTGGAGGGATGACCGCGATCCATCAATTTTGTATTATTGGAACACATGTTATGATTGGAGGATGTTCTGGTGTAGTTCAAGATATTCCACCATTCATAATAGCCCAAGGAAATCACGCAACACCTTTTGGATTAAACATTGAAGGTTTAAAACGACGAGGTTTTAGTCGTTCTTCCGTACACGCTATTCGAGATGCTTATAAAATTTTATATCGTAGCAATAAAACTGTTGAATCAGCTAAATCGGCTTTAAAATCATTAGCAGCAGAACATCCAATTATCAATGAATTTGTAGATTTTTTAATACGCTCTCAACGAGGAATTATTCGTTAACAATGTCATCTATCGTCTATGCGTAATCGTACTATTATTATAGGTATAGTAGCAGGAGAAGCTTCCGGAGATATTTTAGGAGCAGGATTAATCCGTACATTAAAAAAATACTTAAAAAAAGTATGTTTTTTTGGAATTGGCGGTCCCTGTATGCAATCTGAAGATATGAAATCCTGGTATAATATAGAAGAGTTATCAGTTATGGGTTTTGCTGAAATCATTATGAAATTACCACGATTATTATATATTCGTAGAAATTTAGTTCGTAGATTTATTAACTTAAAACCTGATGTTTTCATTGGTATCGATTCGCCAGATTTTAATATTTCGTTAGAAAATCGTTTAAAAAAAAGTGGAATTCGTACAATTCATTATGTTAGCCCATCAGTATGGGCATGGAGGAAAAAACGTATTTTTGCACTTAAAAAAGCTACCGATAATATTTTGGTTATTTTTCCTTTTGAAAAAAAAATATACGATCACTTCAATATACCATGTCAATTTATTGGGCATTCATTAGCAGATCAAATACCACTTAATCCAAATAAAGTCTCTGCTCGTCAAAAATTAGGTATTCCTCATGACGTATATTGTTTAGCAGTATTACCAGGCAGCAGGATTAGGGAAATTAAAATGTTAGCTCATGATTTTTTAGTATGCGCTAAATTGTTAAAAAATAATTTTCCTAATCTTGAAATTTTAGTACCATTAACTAATCAAACATCTATAAAAAAATTTATTAGTGTTACATCAACATCGGTTAAATATCGTATTGTAAACAACCAATCAGCATGGAAAATAATGATGGCAGCAGATGTTTCTTTAGTAACCGCTGGAACAGCAACTTTAGAATGTATGTTGGTCAAATGCCCCATGGTTGTAGCTTATCGCATGCATCCCTTAACATTCATGTTAGTCAAGCATTTTATAAATATTCCTTGGATATCTCTACCTAATTTATTAGCAGGTCATGAATTGGTAAAAGAATTTATTCAAAACAACTGTCGTCCTGAAAATTTAGCACAAACATTAATTAATTTATTAAATGATAATAATAATCAACATATAGTATTGAAAAAAAAATTTAGACAATTACATCACAGCATTAGATGCAAAGCAGATGAACAAGCAGCCCATGCGGTTTTGAGATTAATCAAATGACAACAATGTTATCTATTGTGCAAGAAAAAAATAATGAAATATCAAAAACACTATCTATCAAAAAATTTAAATTAATTGCAGGAGTAGATGAATCAGGATGTGGATCATTAGTTGGATCAGTAATAGCTGCTGCAGTGATATTGCATCCAATACAACCAATTTCTGGATTAGCTGATTCCAAAACATTAAATAAAAATAAAAGACTTAATTTATATAAAAATATTATTAAAAATGCATTGACCTGGAGTATCGGATATGCTGATGTTACAGAAATTGATCGTTTTAATATTTTAGAAGCTCGTTTATTAGCAATGAAACGAGCAGTACACAATTTATCTATTAAACCAGATTTAATTTTAATAGATGGAAATCGTTCTCCAGGATTTACAGAAATACCTTATCAATGTTTTAAGAAAGGAGATGCTCGAATAGAGGTTATAAGCGCAGCTTCCATTATAGCTAAAGTTACTCGTGATCAAGATATGATCATATTAGATGGGCAATATCCAAAATATGGATTTGCTCAAAACAAAGGATATCCTACTTCTTTTCACTTAAAACAACTAGCGCTATACGGTCCTATATCGCATCATCGAAAAAGCTTTGCTCCTGTAAAACATGTAATTTCTGATATTAATAGGAAACTTTATGTTTAATATAATGAGATATACATCATTACTTATGATCTTTTAAATTATGATAAAACCACGTTTTATTCACTTGCACGTACATAGCGATTACTCCATGATTGATGGATTAGCTACGGTAAATAAATTAATAACAAAAGCGGCATATCTTAAAATGCCCGCGTTAGCTCTTACTGATTTTAACAATTTATTTGGGTTTATTAAATTCTATGATGTTGCTTATAAATCAGGAATCAAGCCAATTATTGGAGCAGATTTTTTAGTACAAGATCTCATCATTGGCAACAAACCCAGCGAATTAACATGCTTGGTTACTGATAAACAGGGTTATTATCATTTAATTATGCTAATTTCAAAAGCATATAAAAATAAATGTAATAATATTGCTCTTATGATTCAACGCCATTGGCTCACAGAATATAACAAAGGTTTAATTCTACTTTCTGGAGGGCGCAATGGAGATATCGGAAGATATTTATTAAGAAATGAAAAATTAAAGATAGAACAATGTTTATATTTTTATTCCAAGTATTTTCCAAATAGATATTATTTGGAACTAATACGTACTGGTCGTCAACATGAAGAATCTTATTTACAATTAGCAATAGAATTATCAATAGCCAAAGGATTACCGGTAGTAGCTACCAACGATGTACGTTTCATTAATGAAAAAGATTTTTTAGCGCATGAGGTTCGCGTAGCGATATATGATGGTACTACATTAAATAATATTCAACAATTACGCAAATATAGTTCACAACAATTTATGAAAAGTGAACAAGAAATGTGTGAATTATTTTCCGATATACCAGAATCTTTAGTAAATAGTGTAGAAATTGCTTACAGATGTAATCTCACCATCGATTTAGGCGGATATTTTTTACCACAATTTCCTACTGGGCGTAGGTCTGCTAAAGATTTTCTTACTACACACGCAAAAAAAGGATTGGAAGAACGCTTAATTTTGTTATTTCCAAAGACTGAAGAACGTCTTGTTAAGCGAAAACCGTATGATTTACGATTGAAACATGAATTACAAGTAATTAATAATATGAATTTTCCTAGTTATTTTCTAATCGTTATGGAATTTATCAAATGGGCTAAAAATAACGATATTCCAGTTGGTCCGGGAAGAGGTTCTGGCGCTAGTTCACTAGTAGCTTATGTTTTAAAAATTACAGAACTTGATCCATTACAATTCGATTTACTGTTTGAACGTTTTCTTAATCCAGAGCGTATATCAATGCCTGATCTAGATATTGATTTTTGCATGGATCATCGTGATTTAGTAATTGAACATGTCTCTAAAACTTACGGATCGGATGCTGTATCTCAAATTATTACGTTTGGAACTATGGCAGCTAAAGCAGTGATTCGAGATGTAGGGCGTGTACTAGGGCATCCTTATGCGTTGATTAATCGTATCGCTAAATTAATTCCATTAGAATCGGGAATAACGTTGAAAAAAGCGTTCTCTATCGAACCTCAACTTAAATTACTTTATGAAAACGACGAAGATATTACAGAGCTCATCGATATGGCCCTGCAATTAGAAGGTATCGTAAGAAATGTAAGCAAACATGCAGGAGGAGTAGTAATTGCGCCTATAAAAATTACCGATTTTTCTCCCTTGTATTATGATAACGACAGTATTCATCCAATGACTCAATTTGATAAAGATGACATTGAACGTATTGGTTTAATAAAATTTGATTTTCTTGGTTTGCGTACATTGACTATTATTAATCATGCATTAAAAATGATTAACAATACACGCCTGAAACATGGTCTCACTATTATTGATATACACTCCATATCGTTATACGACCAAAAAAGCTTTCATATACTTCAATCTTCAGAAACTACTGCAATATTTCAATTAGAATCACGCGGCATAAAGGAATTAATTAAACGTTTAAAACCAGATTGTTTTGAAGATTTGATAGCATTGATTGCGTTATTTCGTCCAGGACCGCTACAGTCAGGTATGGTAGATAATTTCATCAATAGAAAACACGGTTATGAAACTATTTCTTATCCTGATGCTAAATGGCAGCATGAATCTCTACGTCCAGTATTGGAATCAACTTATGGAATTATTTTGTATCAAGAACAAGTTATGCAAATAGCACAAGTACTTGCAGGTTATACACTTGGACAAGCCGATATATTAAGACGTGCTATCGGCAAAAAAAAACCAGAAGATATGGCTAAACAACGCTCTTTTTTTAATTTAGGTGCGGCAAAAAATGGTATCGATAGTACACTATCAATGAAGATTTTTGATCTTGTAGAAAAATTCGCCGGTTATGGTTTCAATAAATCTCATTCTGCAGCATATGCGTTAATATCTTATCAAACATTATGGTTAAAAACACATTATCCTTCTGAATTTATGGCGGCAGCATTAAGTTCTGATATGGATAATTTAAATAAAGTAGTATACTTAATAGGTGAATGTCAAAAAATGAAACTTATAATTTCACCCCCAAATATTAACACTAGTCAATATCATTTTTATGTTAATGCAAATAAAGAAATTGTTTATGGATTTGGAGCTATTAAAGGAATAGGAAAAACCTCTATAGAATCTATAATAACATCTCGTAATAAAGGTGGTAGTTTTAAAGAATTATTTGACTTCTGTATTCGTATCGATAGTACAAAAATAAATCATCGTATGATTGAAAAATTAATTCTTTCCGGAGCCTGTGATTCGTTTGGAATACATCGTTCAAAATTAATGTCATCACTTAATGATGTACTAAAACGTGCTAATCAACATATTAAAAATAAATATAGCAAACAAACAGATATATTTGAAATGTGTTTAGATGAATCTAATACTATTGCGATATCTGATCGCAATGACAACGCACCACAATGGTCTAATCAGTTATTATTAGAAAAAGAAAAAGAAGCTCTTGGATTATATTTAACCAGTCATCCTACTATTCAATATATAAAAACAATAAAACGTTGCGCACCGAACATCGTTAAGATAAAAGATGTTATACTAGAAACAGATAATAAAATACTGCATATTTTTGGTTTAATTATATCAATTCGAACAAAATTAAGTAAGAGAGGAAAACGTGTTGTATTTTTTATTCTAGAAGATTATTCTGGTCGATTAGAAATAATGATATTCGAAACACTGATTCATAAATATCAACATTGTTTAAAAGAAAATAATTTATTGCTTGTTACAGGCGTGATCAATATTGATAAGATACATGGTCATTACAAAATGATTGCACGGAAATTAGAAGATATTAACGACATTCATAAAAAACATACACGTAGTTTATCTATCACATTAAAGAACAAACAAGTTGACAATAAATTATTGACCAACATTCATTTTTTTTTAGAAAAAAATAAACTTGGAACTTTACCAGTATATTTTTTTTATCAAAAAAATGGCATTCAAATTAAATTACATTGTGGAAAAAAATGGTATATTACCCTGACTGATCAGTTACTAACTAATTTACGTAGTCTTGTTGGGGATGAACAAATCAAATTAGAATTACATTAATTTAATAACAGGAATTGTATGGGTTTAAATGTTCTTGATTTTGAAAAACCTATCTTAGATTTAGAAGAAAAAATTAATTCTTTAGCATCGATAGTACACTCAGATAAAAAATCAAAAAAAAATGTTAATGCAGAAATTAATCGTCTTCGTTCTAAAAGTATTGAGCTTACCCAAAAAATATTTTCTAATTTAAATGCCTGGCAAATTGCTCAATTAGCACGACATCCTAAACGTCCATACACTTTAGATTATATAGAGCGTATATTTAACGATTTCGATGAATTATCTGGTGATCGAGTATACGCTGATGACAAAGCTATTGTAGGCGGCATAGCGAGACTCAATTCCCGACCAGTCATGATCATTGGGCATCAAAAAGGTCGTGACACTAAAGAAAAAATTAAACGAAATTTTGGTATGTCCGCGCCAGAAGGGTACCGAAAAGCATTACGTCTGATGAAAATGGCAGAACGATTCAAAATACCACTGATTACTTTTATAGATACTCCAGGCGCTTATCCTGGAGTGGGCGCAGAAAAACGTGGACAATCTGCAGCAATCGCTAAGAATTTACGTACAATGTCAATATTAAAAATACCAATTATATGTACCGTAATCGGAGAAGGGGGTTCTGGAGGGGCTTTAGCTATCAGCGTTGGCGATAAAGTTAATATGTTGGAATATAGTACATATTCTGTAATTTCTCCAGAAGGATGTGCATCCATTTTATGGAAAAATGTTAAAAAAGCTCCTATAGCTGCCGAAGCAATGGGTATTACTGCTTATCGATTGAAAGAACTAAATCTAATTGATAGTGTGATTTCTGAACCATTAGGTGGAGCACATAGAGATATATTAACTACATCTATTTCATTAAAAACTCAATTATTATTAGATTTAACCGAATTAGATTCTTTTGATGAAAAAGAATTGTTAAATCGACGATATCAAAGATTGATGCATTATGGATATTGTTAATCTCGAATTAATGTATATTACTGTTTTAAAATAATTGATTTAAGTATGTAAATAATGCTTTATTCATTAATAATATATTAAATATTAATATATTCATTATTATTAATATTTAAATCGTCATGACTTTATGTTTATTACATTAGTAAAAATATGATCACAACCAATACATCGTCAGAAGATTGGGATTTATATCGTAAAGTAACACACTGTCTTGGTGGACATACAAGATTACTGTTGTCTTATAGTGGAGGACTGGATTCCACAGTGCTTCTAGATATTTTAACAAGATTAAAAAATAGTTCTGATCATTTCAGATCATCTCCTTTCATTTTACGTGCAATCTATGTACATCACGGTATCAGTAATTATGCAGATAAATGGGCTAGTCATTGCTTTAATCAATGTAAACTACGGGGTATACCTTTTTCAGTAATTCATATCAATTGCTACAACGCAGAAAATAAACAACGCAATATAGAAGCATTAGCACGAAATCTTCGTTATAAAAAATTATACAATAATTTAAATTCACAAGAAATACTTTTGACCGCACATCACATGAATGATCAAGTAGAAAGTTTATTCCTTGCACTAAAGAGAGGGAGTGGCCCATCTGGACTATCTGGAATGAGTAAAAATGCATTATATGCTAATAAATACAGGTTATTAAGACCTTTATTGGATTGCTCTCGTGAACAATTAGAAATGTATGCTTATAAAAAAAAACTTGACTGGATAGAAGACGATACGAATATGAATACGCGTTTTGATCGTAATTTTTTGCGCATAAAAATTTTGCCCTCAATATGTCGACGTTGGCCTTTTTTTAATCAAGTAGTTGCGCGTACCGCGCAACTATGCAGAGATCAAGAGAATTTATTAAATGAATTGTTGTCAGAATCTTTTCAAAAATTAATTGATGAATCAGATGGTTCTTTGCTATTTATCCCGTTATTCCAATACAGCATACCAAAAAGACAAGCTTTACTGCGTCGTTGGCTATCGCATTTTTCTATGAAGATGCCTTCTTATCAACTTATAAATCGTATTTGGAAAGAAGTAGTATTAAGCCGAAGAGATGCAACCCCAATACTACAATTAGATAAATACCTATGTCGTCGTTTCCGTGAAAAGTTATATATTTTACCTGTAAATATGAGACGTTCTTTAAATAGAATTGAATTATCATGGAACATCATACATAATGTACTTATACTACCATATAATTTAGGTAAATTAATATACCAACCATTAAGTATCAACGAACATGTATCTAAAAATGTATTTAATCCGCATTTAAACATAAATTTTTCATTAAATATGTCTCATGATGTTTTTGAAAAATCTAAAAAAGTTTTGACGCATTGTTTTGTTCGAGCCCCGAAATCTGATGAAAAAATATCAATTATTTTTGGGAATATAGATGGGTTATTATATATCTTAGGAAGAAATCATGGTCGACATTTAAAAAAAATTTGGCAGGAATTAGGCGTACCTCCATGGCTAAGAAGTCGTATTCCTTTGCTTTTTTACAATAAAACATTAATTACTGCTATAGGAGTATTCATTACTCACAATGGCAAGATTACAAGTAAAGAGAACATATCATGGCAAATATCTTGGTTACAAGATATTTTATCTTATAAAATTTTTAAAAATAGCGTTTGTTATCATTTAGAATGATTTTTCATATCTATTAACTAATTAAATAAAACAATTAACCCTAAAACTATAAGTTTTTATAAATTGCTTTATTTTTAATAATCAGAGTTATTTGATATAACTTCAATCAACATAACTATTGCATATATATTCTCTAAATATCACTCAAATTTTTTAATCTTAATATCAACACTATTTTATCAATCAAAATTGATTAAAAAATCTCATGAAGAAACAATTTTTTCAATCAAATAACGTATTAACATTTCAAGTTTAATTTTTTTTATTTCATTTTTTTTACGATATTTATATTCTACTTCTTGATTAGCTAAACTACGATCACTAATAATCAGAATATGTGGTATTCCGATCAAATCTATATCAGAAAACATTGTACCTGGGTATTCTTTACGATCATCAATTAATATATCTATTCCTATAACAGATAACAGTTGTGTGTAAATTTTTTCTGCAATACTTCTTACATTAACAGAACGATACATATCAATCGGTATAATCGCTAATTTGAATGGTGCGATTATATCCGGCCATAAAATACCATTTTTATCATAATTTTGTTCAATAATCACAGCAATAATACGAGTAATTCCTATGCCATAACAACCCATTTCGGAAAAATTATGTTTACGCTCATTATTTTTTTGTGAATAATTAGTATTCAAGTTTAAGTATTTTTGTCCTAATTGAAATATGTGTCCTATTTCAATACAGTTATGAATGGATAAGATATCTTTTTTATTAATATATGAATTATGATGCAATACTTCATGTAAATCCGCTACTTTTGAAAATGGTATATCACGATTCCAATTAACCCCAAAAAAATATTTGCCGCTCATATTAGATCCGGCGACAAAATCGTTCATTTTTGCTACATTATAATCTACAATCAATGGTATAGATAAATTGATAGGACCCAACAAATTGGGCTGTGCTCCAGTAATCATTTGGATTTCTTTTGGTTCGACACAAGATACAGGGGTATGTATTTGTGGAATCATCGCAATTTTTTTTAAACTAATTTGATGATCAGCTCGAATGACTAGTCCTAACAAAGAATAATCATTATTAATATGTTTATTTTTAGCGCGTACAATTATCGTTTTTACAACTTGATGTATAGGCAGATTAAACTGATTCATTAATTCTTCTACAGATCTAATATTAGGAGCTGTTATTAATTGCATTGTTTCTACAGCCGTTTTTGGTTGTATTTTGATAGGAATCACATCATTCAATAACTGGGAGTCAATTAAATTATTATCAGGTATCATAGGAGTCGCGATACTATCTTCACCATTTTCAGAATATGCTTGAAATTCATGAGACAATACCCCCCCGATTCTACCAGGTTCAGCCTGAACAACACAAAAATTTAGTCCAATACGATTAAAAATAGTGTGATATGTTTGATACATGTTATTATATGTGTTCTGAAGAGATTTCTGATTGATATGAAAAGAATATCCATCTTTCATAATGAATTCTCTAGCGCGTATTACTCCAGATCGAGGACGGGCTTCATCACGGTATTTAGTATGAATTTGATACACAATTAATGGAAACTGTTTATAAAGCATTGTTTCTTTGCAAATAATTTCTGACACCATTTCTTCATGAGTTGGTCCTAATACAAATTCCTGATTATTACGATTTTTAAAACGCAATAATTCTGTGCCATATCCTGTCCAACGACCACTTTTTTTCCATAATCTCGCAGGTTGAACTATCGGCATAGCTATTTCAATAGCACCAATTTTATTCATTTCTTCTCGAATAATATTTTCTATTTTCCGTAATACACGTAATCCAGTGGGTAACCAAGTATAAAGACCAGATGACACTTGACGAATTAAGCCAGCTCGTAACATTAGTTGATGGCTAATTGCTTTGCAATTCTTAGGCACCTCTTTAAGAGTAGCTAATAAATATTGACTGGTACGCATTATTTTTGCCTGATATGAAAAAGTTTATTAGTAATAATAAAAAATAATAATAATCGTCGTTTGAGTATATTTATAATTAAAGAATTAAATTTTTTGATTTAATACCACACTATTATAAGTACACATTTAATGTTTTTTATAAAAAAATACAGTTATATACTTTAATGTGGTTTTATATATAAATATAATATTGTTTTTCATTTGACACAAAATCAATGATTGTGTGTTATTATATATAATATTAATTTTTATTGTTAACATTATTTAACAAAATAAACAATTACAATTATAGTAATAAATACAAGGCTCATCGTGAATAATGCTATATTTATAGATCGAGATGGCACTATTAATATTAATAAGAACTATGTGCATAATATTGATAATTTTTTTTTCATTGATAATGTCATAGATGCAATGGTAACTTTGAAAGAAATGAATTTTTTTTTAATCATAGTTACTAATCAATCTGGAATAGCACGAGGTTTATTTACTCAAGATGACTTCTTATTGCTAACAAAATGGATGATTTCTTATTTGGGGATATATTGCCATGTGTATATAGATGCTATTTATTTTTGTCCGCATCATAAACAAGGAATAGTGAAAAAATTTCAACGAGCTTGTTTGTGTCGCAAACCTAACCCGGGAATGTTATTAGATGCAAAAAAACGTTTTAACATTAACATGACTACTTCTTATATGGTAGGAGATACTGAAAACGATATGTTAGCGGGCCAATTAGCAGGCATTGGAACTAAAGTGCTAGTACGTAGCGGTAAAAAAATAACAAAAAAAACTAAAAAAACAGCAAATTGGATTATAGAAAGTTTAGCATTTTTACCAAATATGATAAGAACATATGGTTATACAAAATATACAAATGTTTTTTTAATTTTTAATGTTTATTTTATTAAATTAATAGTATAAATTACGTACATTAATTTTTAATGCTTAAGAATATATGTTATTCTCTTAATTAAAGATCAACAATCACCTTTATATGAAAAAATATATACTTTTTTTCTAATTATTTAAATATTAAGTTTATTTTCTAAATAATGAATATTAATTTCATTACCTTTTTGAAAGATCTCATCGGTTATAATTTTTAATTGTAACTCAATATTGGTATTTATTCCATCGATAATTAACTCTGATAACGCATTTTTCATACGAGCAATAGCTATATCGCGTGTTTCCCCAAAGCAAATTAATTTTCCTATCATTCCATCATAATAAGGAGGTACCGAGTAGCCAGAATAAATATGAGATTCCCAACGCACACCTAATCCTCCAGGAGCGTGGAACCTAGTAATACATCCTGAACTAGGTATAAAGTTATGAGGATCTTCAGCATTAATGCGGCATTCTATAGCATGTCCTTCAGATTTAACTGAATCTTGTGTGATGTCTAATGTATATCCAGAGGCAATTCTTAGTTGCTCTCTAATGAGATCTATCCCGGTAATCATTTCTGTAATAGGATGTTCCACTTGAATACGAGTATTCATTTCAATGAAAAAAAATTCATTATTCTCATATAAAAATTCAAATGTACCTACCCCACGATATCCAATTTTGTAACAAACCTTTACACAGCTCTCTCCTATATATTTCCGCATTGCAGAGCTAATACCTAACGCAGGACTCTCCTCTACTATCTTTTGATGTTTTCTTTGTACAGAACAATCACGTTCTGTCAAGTAAATTATATTGCCTTTTCCATCCGATAACACTTGTATTTCTATATGTCTAGGATGTGGCAAGTATTGTTCTGCATAAATAGTATCATTATTAAACGTGTTTTTTGATTCTGCTCGTATCGTGCGTATAGCATCTTTTAAATCTGATTCTTTTTTAACTACACACATGCCACGTCCTCCTCCTCCATGAGCAGATTTTATGATAATTGGATAATTAATGTGTAAATTTTGATGTGAAAAATTATAAATTTTGTTATTTATGTTTTTATTTAGTTCATAATCCCACCCTGGAACAGTCATTATTCCTGATTCTTTCATAATAGCTATAGCAGATATTTTATTTCCCATTAAACGAATAGTTTCTGAACGCGGCCCAATAAAAACAAAACCGGAACGTTCAACTTGTTCTGCAAAGTCAGCGTTTTCTGATAAAAATCCATAACCAGGATGAATTCCTGATGATCCAGTAATTTCTGCAGCTGAAATAATAGCTGGAATATTTAAATAACTATGTATTGCAGGTGGAGGTCCTATACAAACAGTTTCATCGGCCAACAACACGTGCTTCAAATCACGATCTATGGTTGAATGCACAGCCACTGTTTTTATCCCTAACTCTTTACATGCGCGCAAAATGCGCAACGCTATTTCTCCTCTATTTGCAATGACAATTTTTTCTAACATTCTGTGCTCGTTATTCGATGATGAGTAATGGCTCATTAAATTCGACCGGTTGACCGTTATCAATCAAAATTGCTTTGACTACACCTGATTTATCTGATTGAATTTGATTCATCACTTTCATAGCTTCAACAATACATAAAGTATCGCCAACTTCAACCGTTTGACCTATTGATACAAACGGATTAGAATCTGAACTAGAAGCAATGTAAAAGATACCTACCATTGGAGAACGTATAACATGTCCATTATCTATTAATTTAACATTTTCATAACGTGTTTCTGTATTTGCAATACATACTGGTATTTCCGATTCTTTTGTCGTAGGCAACCGCGTTGAGTCAGACGATGTTTTAGATGTAGAACGAGTAATACGTACTATTTTATTTCCTTCAGAGATTTCTAACTTAGATATATTTGATTCTTCAATCAATGTAATTAATTTTTTTATTTTACGAATATCCATAACAAAACCTATGTGTATCTATCATTCATTAATTTTTTTGGATAAATATTTATGCGCCATATGTAAAGCACAATGATATCCATATACTCCAAATCCACAAATAACACCAAGTGCAATATCAGACAAATACGAACGATATCGAAATTTTTCTCGGATATATATATTAGAAAGATGAATTTCGATAAAAGCAATGTTCACGGATAAAAATGCATCTCGCAACGCTATACTAGTATGAGTAAACGCTGCGGGGTTAATTATGATGAAATCCGCATTTTTGTAACTTTTATGTATACATTCAATCAATTCATGTTCTGCATTAGATTGAAAGTGATCCATATGCATACCTAAAGATTCAGAGATTTTATACAAATTTGCTACAACATCAGATAAAGCTTCACATCCATATATATGTGGTTCACGTGTGCCTAAAAAATTTAAATTAGGTCCGTTTATCAATAAAATACGAAATGTATTTACCATGATATTCAAATATCCTCATCAATTTAACATACAGTATACAATTGTAACTCATGCATATCATGATATTTAATATTTAACGAGTGTTGCCTATATATTATGAATAAGAAAAAATTTCTTATTCATAATATATTTCATAGAAAAATCATCATAATTACATAATGCATGTATTTACTATTTTATAGGTCAAGACTAATGACACTAATATTACATGACTGTGTTGTACATTTTTAACTTTTTATTAATCAAAATAACTATTATGCGCAGTATTAACGCAATAAACAATTTCTTTTTTAATACTATTATTATAATATTGAACTACAATTTTTTCAATAAAACAGGTAGTTGTAATTTTTCTATAAGTATAGAAAGTATCTATAAGTATAGAAAGTATCTATAATAATATTATATGGTATTGTTTATATAGTGCACAAGTATAAATTTGCAATACACATATATAATTATATTCGTCATGCAATATGTTTATATTATGTATTATAATATAAACATTTTTATGTAGTTAAAATCTTAATTTTTATATTAAATAAATACAAAATATTAAATAATATGTAATATTTTAAACACAATAACTTAAAATATGTTCAGTGATATTGTGTAATCATTTTATTTTATTGTTTTTCGAGAGGACTTAATAAAGAATGAATAATTTAAAGAAAAATTATAATACTATTTTAGATTATTATGTTTAAAAAATTTCGTGGTATATTTTCTAGTGATCTGTCTATTGATCTCGGAACTGCCAATACTTTGATTTATTTAAAAGGACAAGGTATCGTTTTAAACGAACCTTCTGTTGTAGCCATTAGACAAGATCGAGGAGGTATGCCCAAAAGCGTAGCTGCTGTAGGATATGCAGCGAAACAGATGCTAGGACGTACTCCCGGAAACATTGCGGCTATTCGTCCCATGAAAGACGGAGTAATAGCTGACTTTTTTATTACTGAAAAAATGTTGCAACATTTTATCAAACAAGTTCACAGTAATAGTTTTATGAAACCCAGTCCTAGAGTATTAGTGTGTGTTCCGGTAGGAGCTACACAAGTTGAACGTAGAGCTATACGTGAATCTGCGCAAGGAGCAGGTGCACGTGAGGTTTTTTTGATAGAAGAACCTATGGCAGCAGCTATTGGAGCGGGTTTACCAGTATCAGAAGCTACTGGTTCAATGGTAGTAGATATTGGAGGCGGCACCACCGAAGTCGCAGTAATTTCACTGAATGGAGTAGTGTATTCATCATCCGTTAGGATTGGGGGAGACCGTTTTGACGAAGCTATTATTAGTTATGTAAGACGTCATTATGGTTCCTTGATTGGAGAGGTAACTTCAGAAAGAATAAAACATACTATAGGTTCTGCATATTTAGATGATGAACTTCGTGAAATAAAAGTGCGTGGACGAAATTTAGCAGAAGGAATACCACGGAGTTTCGTACTAAACAATAATGAAATTTTAGAAGCATTACAGGAACCGTTAACTGGTATCGTCAGCGCAGTTATGGCGGCACTAGAACAATGTCCACCAGAATTAGCATCGGATATCTCTGAATATGGAATGGTATTAACTGGGGGAGGAGCATTATTAAGAAATATCGATCGTTTATTAATAAAAGAAACTAGCATTCCTGTGGTAATCGCAGAGGATCCGTTGACTTGTGTTGCGCGGGGTGGCGGTAAGGCGCTTGATATGATTGATGTACACGGTAGAGATTTATTTAGTGAAGAATAATTTTAAAGCGCTATAGAATAATTTTTTATAATTTTAAGTTGATAAAATCATATAAATTAAAATAAATTCCTTTTGTAATATATATTAATTAATATTTTTTTAAACTCAAGGTATCTTTCCATGTATAGCGCTGTAAGTAATAAATTTCCTTATTTAGAATTACGTTTGTTTTTGGCAATAATAATGTCTGTTGTTATTATTATTGCCGATGGAAAATTAAATATGTTTTTAAAATTAAGAAGTTACATAGACAATTCTGTTTATTTGTTTTATTATTTATGCGATAAGTCACGTAACATATATGATTATACCACAAAAGTGTTAGAAGGGTATAATGAATTAATATTGGAAAATAATACATTGCGTCAAGAGTTATTTTTAAAAAACAGTGAATTATTATTAATAGACCAGTATAAACGTGAAAATTGCAAGTTACATGAATTACTTAATTCTCCTATGTGTTACGACAAACGAAAAATAATTGCCAGAATTCTTTTTGTTAACGCAGATTCATACGGTAATAAAGTTACAATAAACCAAGGCAAAAATAATAATATTTACATTGGTCAACCAGTTATCACTGATGCAGGAATAATAGGACAAGTCATTTCTACCAATACACTTAGTAGCCGTGTCATGTTAATTTGTGATCCTGAACACGCTTTACCGGTACAAATAAAGCGTAATAATATGCGTTTTATTTTAATGGGCTGTGGATATGGAGCAGATTTGCGTGCAGAATATCCAGGATATCTGGATGTATGTGTTGGTGACATGTTGATAACATCTGGATTAGATGGTCGTTTCCCGGAAGGATATCCAGTAGCAATCGTGTCTAATATAATGGTAGATTCAGAACAAGATTCAACTATCATTCAAGCACATCCAACAGTTAAATTACAATCTTTATGTTATGCAGTATTAATTTGGGAATAGTTCTGAAATTAATATTCAAATGTTTATCTATTAAATCCATTATTAATAATGATTAATATATATAAATATGTTATTCAACATAATTATATTTGCAATATAAACAACTTGAAAAAAATGCACAATAAATTCAACAGCTATAAACTGTGGGTAGTATACAGTTCTTTTATAATTGCAATTTTTTTACAAATTATTCCCTTTTATCCTCGAATATGGAATGTGCATCCATCCTGGACAATGATATTGTTGATTCGTTGGATTACGATACTTCCAAATCAGGTAAACATCGGTACTGGATTTACTGTAGGATTAATAATTGATATTATACTAGGCTCTACTTTAGGAATACACTCTTTATCTTTGAGTATACTTGCTTATTTAGTAAGCCGAAACATTTATTTTTTTAGATACATGCCTATTTGGCAACAGTCTTTTATTATCATATTTTTTTCGTTCATTAATCAAAGTATTATATTTTTAGTAAAATTTTTGATAACCAAAGTTTTATGTACACCAGAAATTTTTTGGAATTGCCTATTAGATGGCGGAACATGGCCATTTTTAGTTCTTTTAATGCATAAAATCCATCGAAACTAATTTAATAATTGATGATTTTTAAAATACTAATAGTAATAATTAACATCGAATAATTATCTCAGTTGAATAAATATAAATATATATAAACTTATAAAAAATTAAAATTACTACCAACAACACTATCTAAGTAATGTCATGAAAGTTTTAAATAGAAATTAAATATTGTATTTTTTCTATAAAAAGAGAATCATTACAGTTAAATAAATATAAATCTTTAATTGATTTAATGAATTATAAGCGCTATCTTATTAAGATCATTTAATTAAAAATATGCATATATGTGTATGCACGTGCGTAAGAAAAAATAAGACTGATAAAGTATTTAATTTAGTATAAATATACTGAAAAATCAGTATGTTTTAATGATATTAAAGTATCTCAAAATAAAAGAACACAAGCATATCATAACATTAACCAATATTAAATAGAACTTAAATAAAAACATATAAAATTATTAAAAGTACATATTTTAAAAATTCTTGCCAAATTGGCGGGGTATATACTAGTATCATATTTTAAATAGAGGTTATATGAACTTAGATTTTGTGATTGAAAGACTACTCACACCTAATAATTTGCAACATAATGATCTTTTATATTTATTAGATATGACAGAAAAATTCCAAATAGATTACGCAGATCTATATTTTCAATCATGCTGTCATGAAACATGGGCTCTTGAAGATAGTATCATTAAATATGGATCCTACACCATAGATCAGGGTGCTGGTGCGCGAGTAATCATAGGCGAACAAACTGGATTTGCTTACACTGATCAATTAACTCTAGATGCATTGATGCGTAGCATGCAAGCTGCTACCAGCATTACAAACGAACGTCATTGCAATAACAATATTACTGTTGATTTAAAGAAACATAAAGATATTTATCCTACTGCATATTCCTATATGAATCCACTGTCTAGTATATCTAAAGACGAAAAAATTGAACTATTAATGAGAATAGACAAAGTAGCACGTGCTGCTGATTCTAGAGTACAAAAAGTTAATGCCAATTTATCAGGTGTTTACGAGCAAATTTTAGTAGCAGCTACAGATGGTACTTTATCCGCAGATGTTCGACCGTTAGTACGTTTGTCTATATTAGTGCAATCGGAGCAAGATGGAAAAAGAGAACAAGGAATAAGTGGTGGCGGTGGGCGATTTGGGTACGATTTTTTTTTAGATGATACTATTGCAGAAGGAGAAATTCGAGCCGACTGTTGGGCTAAAGATGCTGTTCAAATGAGTTTGATTAATCTTGAAGCTGTAGCAGCTCCAGCAGGAACTATGACAGTAGTTTTGGGATCAGGTTGGCCTGGTATTTTATTGCATGAAGCGGTAGGGCATGGTCTAGAAGGAGATTTTAATAGAAGAGGTAGTTCGGTATTTTCTAACAAAATCGGAAAAATAGTAGCTTCCGAATTATGTACAATAGTAGATGATGCTACACTGAAGGGATCACGTGGATCATTAACTATTGATGATGAAGGAATGCCTGGTCAATATAATATTTTAATTAAAAATGGTATCTTACAAGGATACATGCAGGATAAACTAAATGCTAAACTAATGGGATGTACCTCGACAGGAAACGGTAGACGAGAATCATATGCTTCCTTACCTATGCCGCGTATGACTAATACTTATATGTTGCCAGGTCAATCGACTCCAGAAGAAATTATCAACAGTGTAGATTACGGAGTATATGCTTCAAATTTTAGCGGAGGACAAGTAGATATTACATCGGGCAAGTTTGTTTTTTCTGCATCTGAAGCTTTCCTAATAGAAAAAGGTCGCATCACCAAATCTATAAAGGGAGCTACTTTAATAGGATCAGGCATCGAAATCATGAAAAGTGTTTCCATGGTTGGTAACGATCTATCCTTAGATAAAGGAGTAGGCACATGTATAAAAAATGGACAAAACATACCAGTTAGCGTCGGTCAACCAACAATAAAATTAAATAATATCACTGTTGGAGGTACTAATTAATTCAATTGATCATGATACATACCCCATTATTAAGTAATAAAAATTAAATAATAATAATAATGTAATTATTATCAAATATTATTATTATTTATATGTGAGCTTTGACTATAACAAATATATATACTACATATAGTCTATATTACTGATAGTAATTTATAATGTTTTGAACCGAAGCATAGACATATAATTGTGTAATCGTGTTTTCATCTAATTTCTCATATCTCAGGAAATATTAATTTCAATGATATTGCTTATATTCGTGTTATTAATTATTATCAAATACTATATTTATGATAATTTTTAATTGGTGAATTTTCATTAATTAAAAAACAAATTTTTATTTTTTATATCATGATGTATATTTATTAACATCGGTAACCGATGTTAATAAATATACATCCATATTAGGAGCCGTTTATGTTAATTAGGAATTCTTATTACAGGAGGATAATATGAATGACATAGATGACGTGATACAACAACGTAATTTTTTAGAAAATATAGTAAATCACACATTAAGTTTAGCACATGCATATTCAAATGAAGTGGAAGTTTCAGTAGTTAAAACTACAGGAATCACAGTCAGTACTCGCTACGGAAAACTTGAAAATGTAGAATTTAATAATCGCGGTATCTTAGACATAACTATATTTCGTCAACAACGAAAAGGCAATGCTCTTTCGAATGATTTAAATAAGAAAACAATAAACCGTACTGTGGAAGCTGCAGCGGATATAGCATCTTATACTTCTCCAGACCCATATGCTGGAATTGCCGATAAAGAACTATTAGCATTCAATTCTATGAATCTTGACTTATTTCATCCAATTAGTTTAGATACTAAATTAGGAGTGACTCTAGCATCTACAGCAGAAGAAACAGCATTAAAATATGATAAACGTATAATTTATACTGAAGGAGGTAGATTTAGCAGTTATTTTACTACTAAGGTTTTCGGGAATAGTCATGGTATGTTACAAAGTTACACCAGTAGCCAACATTCTTTATGTTGTGGTGTGATTGCTGCAAGCAATGATATTATGGAACAAAATTATGCATATACATTAAGTCGTTCATTTGATGATTTACGTTCACCAGAATGGGTTGGACAAGAATGTGCTCAACGCGCTCTAAATCATTTAAATCCTAAAAAATTAAAAACAATGGAATCTCCAGTATTGTTCTCTGCAGAAGTAGCCACAAGTTTATTCCACCATTTAGCAAGTGCTATTCATGGGGATAATGTATTTCGTAAATCTACTTTTTTATTAAATGATCTGAAGAAAAAAATTTTTCCTTCTTGGATATCAATTAAAGAACGCCCACATGTATTAAAAGGATTGGGCTCGGCCCCATTTGATAGCGAAGGGGTACAAACTTTAAACCGCACTATTGTAGAAGATGGTATATTAAATAGTTGGATTTTAAACAGTTATTCTGCGCGTAAAATGGGATTAAAAAACACTGGACATGCTGACGGCATCTATAATTGGTATATTAGTTATCAAAATTTAAGTTTTGTGGAATTAATTAAGAATATGCGACGCGGCCTTGTTGTCACTAATATAATGGGGCAAGGAATTAATATTACTACCGGAGATTATTCACGTGGAGTAGCTGGTTTTTGGGTAGAAAACGGGAATATTCAATATCCAGTAAATGAAATTGCTATTGCTGGCAATCTAAAAGATATGTTTTATAATATTGATGCTATTGGACACGATATTGAAACACGTAATCATATTCATTGTGGATCCGTTTTAATATCTTCTATGAAAATAGCAGGTATTTAAAATAAAAATTACATACATTTTTACTGAAAAGATCTTTTTTTAAATCGTAAAAATACATGTTATACACAGATATACATAATCAATAAAATTAATGTATCGATTTAACAAATTTTATAGTTTTACAGTGTAAAGAATAACTTTTTAAAAGTTAATTATATTTTTAGATGTAATTAATTATTACATAAATATTATCGAGTATATAAATTATAACTTCTCTAATTTAGGTCGCTACTAACATATATCTAATTTTAATTAAAGTTTTAATAAATAATAAATAAAAAATATCAAAATAGAAAATTGTTAAATATATGAATTTATATCTACACATTATCTGAAAATAAATAATATCAATGATAACATAATTTCCATTGAAATAGTCATACATACAAATAACATCAAAAACTTTAATTTTTAAAAATAATTATTTTTTTAATTATTTAATTAAAGTATTAATAAAAACAGTAATCTCTTCTGAGTAATTATAAACATAATAAAAACACATCACAACATGATAGAAGATAAAATACTCTTAATCTATACAAACGTTAATTGATTGAGATAACATATAATCATACAATCTTTATATAATCGACAATTTACGCATCTAAAACTATTAATAACAAGAATTATTTATCAATATAGTCTGCTACCATCATTAAAAAATAGTTTTACAAAAATAAATCTTTTACCAAATTTTGGTATATCATCATATTTACACATAAATTCAAATATTGTTGCATTTCTATTATTAAATTAAATTAAAACCTTGTAATTATAATTACTGATGACAGATAAAAATTATCTGTTCATAATAATATGATATCTAATTATGTTATGAAGTACATTCACTTATTTAGACACAAATTTATTATTCAAAAAAAATAATTAATTACTTGGTATCTAAAAAATATGATTTAATGTTTTATCAAGTTAACATGATTAACTTTACATGCATGTAAAACTATATATATCAGAAATACTGATTACACTAATATACTTTCAATAAAATAAACAATTATATCTGAAAAATTAAAATAGTTAATAGCTTTATTAGAACATACTTATATATACATATTTTAATGAAAATTAAATTATTAAAAATACTAAGCGTGTTTTAATACATAAAAATAATTTTTTTACGTAATTAAAATCTAATAAATGTTAAATAATAAAATAAATTCGGTATAAATAATTATTTATTTTTTATTTTTCATAATGCTCGATGTTGAATATAATTAATTTGTCCCCATATTTTTAAGCATTTGGTTATTAAAATGGTGCAGCTGAATATCAAAGATGTTATAATATTAACAAGTTATAACCAAGAGAGATCGCTCTATGAATACTGATCAAACTGAGCGCATAGAAATCCCTGTATTGCCTTTGCGTGATGTAGTGGTGTATCCACATATGGTGATTCCGTTATTCGTTGGTCGGGACAAATCAATTAGATGTCTCGAATCCGCCATGAATGACGACAAAAAAGTTATGTTAGTAGCTCAAAAAGAAGCATCAACCGATGAACCAAGTATTAATGACCTTTTTTCAGTTGGAACAGTATCTATAATATTACAGATGCTCAAATTACCAGATGGTACAGTCAAAGTATTAGTAGAAGGACTAGAGCGCGCCCGTATCATTGAGTTAATTGATACTGGAAATCACTTTAAAGCTCAAGCAAGTGCTTTTTTTCATCCTAACGAATTAAACGAACGTGAACAAAAAGTTCTAATGCGCACTGTTATTAATCAATTTGAAGGATTTCTTAAACTTAATAAGAAAATACCCTCTGAAGTTTTAACATCCTTGAATAATATTGACAATGCAGATCGTCTTGCTGATACCATCGCCGCTCATATGCCACTCAAATTAGATGATAAACAATCCATTTTAGAAATGTCAGATGTTACAGAAAGACTAGAATATTTAATAGCAATGATGGAATCAGAAATTGAATTATTACAAGTTGAAAAACGTATTCGCAATCGTGTAAAAAAACAAATGGAAAAGAGCCAACGTGAGTATTACTTAAATGAACAAATGAAAGCTATACAAAAAGAACTGGGAGAACTAGATGCTGTTATTGACGAAAATGAATCTCTTAGACGCAAAATAGAGGCAGCTAAAATGCCTAAAGAGGCACGAAAAAAAGTAGAATCAGAGTGGCAAAAATTAAAAATGATGTCCCCTATGTCTGCTGAAGCTGCTGTAGTTCGTGGATATATTGATTGGATACTATCAGTACCTTGGCATGCAAGAAGTAAAATGAAAAAAGATTTACTTAAAGCTCAAGAAAGCCTGGACAAAGACCACTACGGATTAGAGCGTGTTAAAGATAGAATTTTAGAATATTTAGCAGTACAAAATAGAATAAACAAAATTAAAGGCCCTATTTTATGTTTAGTAGGACCCCCTGGAGTAGGTAAAACATCACTTGGGCGATCTATCGCCAAAGCAACTGGACGTAAATATATACGTATGGCTTTAGGTGGTATGCGCGATGAAGCCGAAATTAGAGGCCACCGTCGTACCTACATTGGATCCATGCCTGGTAAACTTATACAAAAGATGTCCAAAGTTGGAGTAAGGAATCCGTTATTCCTTTTAGATGAAATAGATAAGATGTCTTTAGATATGCGTGGAGATCCAGCTGCTGCTTTGCTAGAAGTATTAGATCCAGAACAAAATACTGCTTTTAATGATCATTATTTAGAAATAGATTATGATTTGTCTGATGTTATGTTTGTTGCTACTTCTAACTCAATGGATATTCCCAGTCCTTTGTTAGATCGAATGGAAGTAATACGTTTATCTGGTTATACCGAAGATGAAAAGTTAAATATAGCACGACAGCATTTATTTACTAAACAAATAGAGCGTAACGCTTTAAAACCAGAAGAACTAACAATTCAAGACGATGCTTTAGTAAATATTATTAGACATTATACGCGCGAAGCTGGAGTACGTAATTTAGAACGTGAAATTTCTAAATTATGTCGTAAAACAGTAAAAATGCTTTTAATGAATAAAAAAATAAGACACATAAGCATTGATAAAAATAATTTAAAAGACTTTCTTGGTGTGCAACGCTACGATTGTACTCATGCAGATCAAGAAAATCGTGTAGGGCAAGTTACGGGATTAGCTTGGACTGAAGTAGGAGGAGATCTTTTAACTATTGAAACTGCTTGTGTTCCTGGAAAAGGAAAATTGACATATACTGGATCTTTAGGTGAAGTTATGCAAGAATCTATTCAAGCTGCATTGACTGTGGTAAGAGCGCGTGCAGATAAATTAGGTATTAATACTGATTTTTATGAAAAAAAAGATATTCATGTACATGTACCAGAAGGAGCTACTCCGAAAGACGGACCAAGCGCTGGAATTGCTATGTGTACTGCTTTAGTTTCTTGTTTAACAGGAAATTCTGTTAAAGCTAGTGTAGCGATGACAGGAGAAATAACTTTAAGGGGGCAAATATTACCTATTGGTGGATTAAAAGAAAAATTGTTAGCTGCGCATCGAGGAGGCATTAAAACAGTATTAATACCGTATGAAAACAAACGCGATTTAGAAGATATGCCAGCTATTGTAGTTAATAATTTGGATATTCATCCAGTCAAACAAATAGACGAAGTTTTAATATTAGCGCTACAAAATATCCCGTTTAATTCTGAAATAACACCTAAAGCATCATTAGTATGACATATCGTGTAATTCGTAAAAAAAACATAGAGATACAATAAAAATAAGGTGTATCATTTGTTGTATTAAAATAATCACATATGAAATATATATAAGAACTATAGTATGATGTTCTAATTAAATAGAAGTAATTTTTATTTTTTTAACAAAAATTCATAAAAAGTTAAATATTACTATTGATTTTTGATTATTATGGATTAAATAATAAAAAAGTTATTTTAATAGAATTAATATTTTTGTATAACACTTCCTCATTTTTTTATACCATGGTTAGTGTGTTTTAATTATTTTAAAAAATTTTGTATATACTATATATGCCTAACGACTATGATATTTCCATTAAATTATATGTTCAGCATTACTAAGTACGCTGTATTTATTTTTATTCGATGATAAGAACAATAGTAATCAAACTATTTGACATATTTTTTTTGAATACCAATATTAACTATTAGCATTAAATGGTAATTAATAAGAAATCCATGCAAATAATTAAAAATTTTTTGTTTTACAGTCAAGGCATATTAAATTAAAATTAAAATACAAAAATCCTGTCATCTTAGTCACACACACTTCATAAATCACATTATAGACGTTTTAATCAACTAATTTCGAAATTAAAAAATATTTTTAAACCACATGATTACAAACACAAAATGTATTTTTAGTTTAAATCTTTACTTATACTTAAATATTTAATTATTACTTGAAAAATTTAAGATAATCACAGATAATCTCCGTAGGGATGTTATCAAATTATCCATAATAATTTTTAAAAAATCGGTCAGGTCTGGAAAGAAGCAGCCGTAATAAAGAACTACGATGGGTATTTTTGTTTAGCATCCCGATAAAGTAAAAAGTAAGGTGGCATTTTAATTTTTATGAGTTTTTCGTATTAATAAAAAAATAAAATATAACTGCATATTTTCACTTCCAGAGGGGTAGTGATAATGTATCTGTTCTTTTAATAATAAAATAGAAATATTTATCAGCATCTTTGTTTGATCTGCCAAATGGATATTTGGTCATATAAAAATATGACTCATGAAATAGAAATGAGTCAAGATATCGTTATTGCAAGTGTTGTGTTTATTTTTTTTAGAACATATTTATCATTATAGTTTTATATTTTCTCAAACATACTAATTTTTCAATTTTTTATGCTTTTACTAAAAACCATAATTTTTAATCTTTAGAATGTACGATGCTGCAGATACAAATAAACAATCCACCAAAAATATCTAAATTAGTTCGATACTAATATCACTAAAAAATATCTTTTACAAATAATTAAATATGTTTAAACAAAAAATTTACAAATTGCTCATAATATTTGAAAAATATATTCAAATTTAATAATTTTTTATCCTAAAATACATTATATATTGACTATATAATCATTTTACGCTTTTTTTTAAAAAAAATAACATGTACTCATTTATCATTAATAACTAAATAATTTGAATACATATTTCAATTATATACATTTATATACCAATCTATTTAAAATATTCTTATAAAAAATATTCATTTATTTAAAATAAATACTTGAAATTTTCACTAAAAATATATATAAGATACATGTATCATATTTAAATTATATTTATTAAAAAACAATATTATAAATTATACAAATATATAATATTGTTTTACGAATAAAGTAGTTTACTAAAATTTAGTGGCAAAAAATTTATATATAAATGTATACAAATCTAAATAAATATTGTTTCTATTTTGAAAAAATATGAGAAATGTTACAGATCAACAATTAGAATTGATCAAAAAAAGTATCCAATTTGTACCTAATTATCCAAAAAAAGGCATTTTATTTCGAGATATCACTGAATTGTTAAAAAATCCTCAAGCATATTCAGCAAGCATTACTCTTTTGGCCTATCATTATAGAAATCATAAATTAAATAAAGTAGTAGGCATAGAAGCTAGAGGATTCTTATTCAGCGCTCCATTAGCATTAATACTGAAACTAGGTTTTATTCCAGCCCGTAAATCAGGAAAATTACCACGTGATACTATTAGAGAGCCATATATTTTAGAATATGATAATGGATTCTTAGAAATACACACCGATGCCATTACTCCAGGTGACCAAGTTTTAATTATAGATGATTTACTAGCAACGGGCGGAACAATCGCAGCAACAGTAAAATTAATCAGACGGTTAGGAGGGGAAGTAAATCATGCTGGATTTATAATAGATTTAGAAAATTTAGGTGGAAAATCATTATTAAAGAAAATAGAAATAAATTCCTATAGTTTAGTGACATTCTCGAATCATTAAAAATATATCCCACTAAACCAATAAGTTTTAGTTCCTATATTTATAATAATTACTATATGAGCTGTATCTTATGAGTTATCAAGTACTCGCCCGTAAGTGGCGTCCAAAAAAATTTTCTGATATTGTAGGGCAAGAACACATCATTCAAGCAATAACACATACTTTTTCATTAAATAAAATTCACCATGCTTATATATTATCCGGTACAAGAGGAGTAGGAAAAACTACTATTGCTCGATTATTCGCAAAAGGATTAAACTGTGAACAAGGCACAACATATATCATGTGTGGTCAATGTAATAATTGTAAAGATATTGAATTAGGTTGTTTTATTGATCTAATTGAAATAGACGCAGCATCACGCACTAAAGTAGAAGATACTAGGGAATTTCTAGATAATGTACAATACATGCCATCTCGGGGTCGCTTTAAAGTATATCTCATAGATGAAGTACATATGTTATCACGTCATAGTTTCAATGCCTTATTAAAGACATTAGAAGAACCACCTGCACATGTTAAATTTATTTTGATTACTACTGAATACCAAAAATTACCGGAGACTATCTTATCCCGATGTTTACAGTTTTACTTGAAACCTCTAAATATTTCTCAAATTATAACTCAACTAACATATATCTTTCATAAAGAAAACATAAACATAGAAACTTCTGCTTTAGAATCATTAGCATATGCATCAAAAGGAAGTATGCGTGACGCGCTTAGTTTGGCAGAACAAGCTATTGTCTTAGGAAATAATGAGATAACTAATAGTGTTATTAATAACATGTTTGGTATATCGAATATCGAACATCCATTATGTTTAATTGAGAGCTTAATTGATGAAGATATACATAATATTATGCACCAAATTGAAAATTTGACCGTTTTGGGAATTCATTGGGATTATGTTTTCAATGAAATTCTTACTATCTTTCAGAAAATAGCTATAGGTCAATTTCTGTCAAATTCTGTACAAAAAGAGAATAACAATGTAGTACAACATATCAATCAACGTATACGTAAATTAAGTAATCGTATTACGCCAGAAAATGTACAATTATATTATCAAATATTTCTAATAGGTCGTCGTGAATTACCTTACGCTCCTAGTCATCGCATGGGAATAGAAATGACCATGTTACGAGCATTAGCTTTTCGTCCTGATGTAGACATAGCAAACAAAAAAAATGGTAATGATAATGGTGATGATAGTATACTTGCAAAATCTATATGCTCAGATAATAAAGCTGAGATAAATACTAATGATACACAATATATTGCTACTGATCCTTTTCAAAAAAAAAATCATAATCAAGGTAGTAAGAATGTATTAAATACAGAAAAATTAAAAAAAACAAATAATCTATTACTCTTAAATTTTAAAAAATCCGAATTACATTTGGATAATACCAAACCCAAAATTTCAAGATCTGTCTCTAATAGAGAGACTACAGATATTACTTCTATAATATTAGAAGCTCGATCAAAGCTATTACAATATAAAGAACGTAACAAGTTAAATGTAATAAAAAAGAAATCAAATTTAACTTTAGAATCTCAAAAAAAAATAAAAGATATATTAGAACGATTTGCCAGTATTAATACAATAATTTTAAAAAATAGTTTTGATCGTTTCGATAAAATTAATAAAAATTTATCAGGATATTTAGAATTTAGTAATAACAGTAATGATAAGGAAAACCTGCATAAAAACTATCGAAATATGCCCGATTTCATACAAGAAATACTGCAAAAAGCAATAAAAAATGATTTATGGATATCACAAATATATTGTTTGTCATTACCAAAATTAGCAAAAAAATTAGTTATGAATTCGTGGAAAGAAAAAATTTCTTCAGATGAAATATGCTTACATGTTCGTTCTGATTACCAACATTTAGATTCTACAGAACTCCGTAATATCATACAAAAATCACTCAGCAATAATATGGGTATACCAATAAAATTACATATAAAAAAAGATGACAATTATGCAATAAAAACACCAATGGAACATTTACATGCTCTATATAAAGAAAAAATATCATTAATAAAACAAGAATTTTCAAGTGATCCGTACGTTAAAATGATTAAATCTTTTTTTGATGCCGAAATAGATGAAAATGATATTCAAGTACTTTACGATCAGAATAAAAACCTGTAAAAATTAATTAAATAAAATATACTATCTCTCAATTATATCTAAATTATGATGTAATATAGCAAATTAATATCAATTTCACATTTTTAAAAATGTGAAATTGATATTAATTAATAAAACTACTATCATGATTTTTTATAATAATTAATTATATATTTTATATATTTAATTGTTGATTGACTATTTAGTCAGTATAAATAGAAACATTACTCTTATAATCTAAAAAGTAATCAGTTAATAAAATATAACTTTATATTTTAGTTATGATACAATAATAATTGTTGAAATCAAATTAATATAAATTTTAATATTTTTAAATATATATTTGGATAAAACGCTACTACTTATATCTGAGTAGATAATATTTTGATATATAATAAGCATTATTTGCTAAATTTTTATAATTTTATTGAGAATTAAATTTGATACGTATTATATTTTTAGGTCCTCCTGGATCCGGAAAAGGAACGCAAGCTCATCTTATTGCAAACAAGTATAACATTCCAAATATTTCTACAGGCACGATGTTACGTCAAGAACTAACTAAAAGTGCACATAAATCCTATAAATTTCATAAAAATATAACAAAGATTATGCATACTGGGGATTTAGTAAATGATGAATTTATGGTGCAATTAATTAAAACACGTATTAATCAACATGACTGTCGTAATGGATTTTTATTAGATGGTTTTCCTAGAACAATTTTGCAAGCAAAATCTATGAAACAATGTAAAATTTTTATAAATTACGTCATAGAATTTTTTGCATCAGATTCTATAATTATTGATCGTATTGTAGGCCGAAGAATACATGCAAGATCTGGAAGAACTTATCATATTAAATTCAATCCACCTAGAAATTATGGATTAGATGATATTACCGGAGAAATTTTAACTACTCGAAAAGATGACCACGAAGAAGCTATACGTAAACGATTAAGTAATTACCACCAACACACTGAACCAGTGTTAGATTATTATCGAGAAGAATCGAAATATAAAAAAATAAAATATTTTTCTGTTGATGGAAATCGTGACATCTCTGAAATCTACAAAGAATTAATTAATATCATTAGTTCATGATACTTATTATCATTTCTCATCATTTCAGTTTTATTATTGATAATTAAATATCATTCATTATAGATAATAACAACGTATAATTGATAGGATAACAATTATACGTTATGGTTTGATTCCAAAAAAAATGTAACCATATATTAATAATTAATTTACATATATAAAAGGACACTAAATACTAATTAATCAGAAACACGATAATGGATATATTACTTTTATAATTAAATACTTAGATCTTCCATCAAATAATAAACATTCAACACAACATTATGGATATATAAATTATTTTAAAATTCATATAAAAAATATAATAAGAAATTTTATTCTAAGTATTATATGTAGTATAATAAAATGTATTCAACAAATATAAAAACATTGATTATATTGACTTCTTTTAATATAATTTCTATGTCTATATTAGAATACGGAACGCATAATGCCATTATATCTCAAAAAAAGCATATTATATTTTCTATTCTATTTTTAAATAAGATAAGTTTAAATTCTGTTAATTAATTTAATAAACTATCTTTTAACAATAAAAATGAGTAATCTATAATAGCACTCACGTTTATTTAATTAAATGCTTATTAATAATTTTTTTTGTATTATAAAGTAATAACACAAGCGCTATAAGAAATCTGCAAACACAACCATAGTTAAAACATTTATTCTTAACAAAAAGACACCACACATACATATCTAAATAATCTTAATGAGTACATGCAATAAAAACTCCTATTTATTATATCTCATACATATACTATAAAGAAAGAGTATGTGCATCTTAACATCATGTTTAACATTACTTTAAACAATAATATTGTTATTTCCCATAAAAATAGTTGTATAACATATATAGATATTTTTTACGATTAATATAAAAATTCTAAATTTAATATTTTATTGTTTCATCTAATGGAAATTCTGTAAATAGGATATCATTATTTTTTTCATTTACTTCTATCATTGAACCGTATTTATCCCAACATCCCAGCACTATTATTCTAAAAACATCTTTTTTGGATCTGTAAATCTTATGAATCGCAGGTTGGTGAGTATGTCCGTGAATCATAATATCCGCATGATTCTGAATTAAAATATCTGTAGCCGTTTTTAAATTAATATTTAATTTTTTTTTTGATTTGTATTTTGTGTGTTGTACGCAACATGAACGTATAGCACTAAATATTCGTGAGCGTATGGATAATGGTAGCGATAAAAATAACCTCTGTACTATAATATGACGTAAACATTTTCTAAATAATTGATATGAATTATCATTGGAACAAAGAATATCTCCATGTAAAATGATTATTTTTTTTCCTGATGCTAATTTTAAAACTTGATTAGAAGATAATAACGTCATTCCGCATTCTCTAGCATACTTCTGTCCTAATAAAAAATCATGATTTCCATGAATAAAATAACACGAAATTCTTTTTTGATTTAATGCTTTCAAAGCTTTGGCGATATTAATATGTAATAGATTACAATCATCATCTCCTAACCAAGTTTCAAACAAGTCTCCTAAAATATAAAGAGATTTAGCGCGCATTGCGCGATAATTTAAAAAACGCAAAAACCCATCAGTAATATATGGGGATTTAGCAGATAAATGAACATCTGAAATAAATAAAATAGACATATGCACACATATATTGAATAATAATGGTTATGATTATTATCACATTTTTAACATTCCAGATCCAAACTATTCGTTAAAAATTTAATAATTAAATATAAATGTTTATTACAAATACACACCACGCTATATACGAATTATAGTGTACACAATTAAATCGTGTCATATGATTGTTAATTATAATTATACTGACTATGAATAAACATTGTCATATGCTTATGATTAAGATAACATATTTTATGTTTTGTATATGAAAGCGATGATTCCCAATACTCAACTAATTAGATTGATATATAATATTGTTTAAAGATCCTATTAAACCTATGAGGCTTATATACTAAAGATCAATATATCGCCGCGTATATTGTAAAATAAATTAAAATGCTTAAAATTTTTAATACCTTAACAAAAAAAAAAGAAAAGTTTATACCTATTAATGCTGGTAAAATTAAAATATATGTTTGTGGTGTTACAGTTTATGATTTATGCCATCTCGGGCATGCCAGAACATTTATAGTATTCGATAGTATTATTCGCTATTTACGTCATTGCGGATATCAGGTGGATTACGTCCGCAATATTACAGATATAGATGATAAAATTATAAAAAAAGCTTATGAAAATAACGAAACTACCGAACAATTAACGAATCGTATGATTCAAGAAATGCATTTAGACTTGGATGCATTAAGTATATTGCGCCCAAATTATGAACCAAAAGTAACTGAACATATTGATATAATCATTAAATTCATTTGTTTGTTAATTTCAAAAAAACATGCATATATTGCCCCTAATGGGGATATAATGTTTTCTGTAAAAACTATGCGCAATTACGGTGTCTTATCTAACAAAGAAAATTCGCCTGAAATACATGATAATATCTTAAAAATATCAAATATAAAAAAAAACCCTATGGATTTTGTATTGTGGAAAAAAACAACATCTAATAATAAACCAGGTGAGCCGTGTTGGTCATCTCCATGGGGATCAGGACGTCCAGGATGGCATATTGAATGTTCTGCTATGAATTATTCCATTTTCGGCAACCAAATAGACATTCATGGTGGAGGATCAGATTTAATTTTTCCACATCATGACAACGAAATTGCTCAATCTGTATGCGCTAATGAGACTTCTTATGCAAATATATGGATGCATTCTGGTCTTTTGTTATTAAACTATGAAAAAATGTCAAAATCATTAAATAATTTTTTTACCATACGTGATATTTTAAAACATTATGATCCTGAAACAATAAGATATTTTTTAATGTCCGCTCATTATCGCAGTCAATTACACTATAATGACGATAATCTTAAAAGCGCACAAACATCTTTAAAACGGCTGTACATAGCTTTACGAGATACTAATCCTACAATCCAACCTAATGGAGGAGAATATTTTATATCAAAATTTATTTCTAAAATGAATGACGACTTCAATACACCAGAGGCATACTCAGTATTATTTGACATAGCACATAGATTAAATAATTTAAAAATTAAAGGTCATTCACTTACTCAAGGTATGGCATCTACCTTAAAATATTTAGCAAATACTATCGGATTGTTACATCAAAATCCAGAAATTTTCTTAAAACAAATAACATCAAAACATAACAAAAATTGTCATTTTGAAAAAATTCAAAAATTAATTCAATGCCGCGAAGTTGCACGAAAAAATAAGCAATGGGAATTAGCTGATAGCATACGAAAAAAATTAACCGTTATGGGAATAACATTGGAAGATGGGTCTACAGGGATAACGAAATGGCATTGCAAATAATATAAATAGTAATAAAAATAATTAAAAATGGAATAAATAAGAATTATCTTACCAAATGATGATCATCATAAGCTTGCAAAGTATTCTGAATAAGTGTTACTACCGTCATTGGACCTACTCCACCGGGAACAGGAGTAATGTATGCAGCTCGTTCATAAGCGCTAGAAAAGTGAACATCACCCACTATATTTCCGTTATTTAATCGATTAATACCAACATCTATTACTATAGCCCCTTGTTTTATCCAACTACCAGGAATAAAATTTGCTTGACCCACTGCCACAATTAATAAATCAGCATTTTCAATGTATATTTTCAAATTTTGAGTAAAACGATGAGTAACAGATACCGTACAACCTGCCAATAATAATTCCATAGTCATAGGCCGACCAACAATATTTGATGCTCCAACTACGACCGCATGTAATACAAACATATCTATATTATACCATTCTAACAAAGTTATAATACCTCGAGAAGTACAAGGACGTAATGTAGGAGATCGTTGACATAAACGCCCGACATTATATGGATGAAAACCATCTACATCTTTATCAGGAGCAATATGTTCTAAAACACTTATTTTATTTAACTTATTTGGTAATGGCAACTGAATTAAAATACCATCTATACGATGGTCATTATTTAAAGTTTCAATCAATTGAAAAATCTCATTTTCAGTAGCCGTAATCGGCAAAGTATAAAGAAATGAAATCAAACCTACTTGTTCACATGCTTTTTTCTTGTTAGTTACATATATCTGAGAAATTGGATTATGTCCTACTAGAATCATAGCTAATCCTGGAGCGCGTTTTCCGGAATTCATATTTTTACGCACTTGTTTAGCTATTTCTTGTTTTATTTTTTCAGAAACATATTTACCATCAATTATCTTAGCGATCATTTTAAAATGTATCCAATAAATTATATACTAACACCATGATATTATTTTCTGTAATATATATTACTATTAATTTTAAATTATATACTTTCTCTAAGCATATACTTCTTAAAAAAAATATTTGATCTAATAAGATATCTCGAAAAGAGAATAATTATTTAGTAAAATATATAAGTGACGCGCCCTTAACTCAATTGGATAGAGTAACAGCCTTCTAAGCTGTAAGTTATAGGTTCGAATCCTATAGGGCGCATTATCATCATATATAATTGGTCACATCAATTGCATAAATCAGTCTTAATTAAATAATTCATATAAAATGGTTTAATGAAAATGTGTATACTTGATAATATATACTTTTGATTTAATAAAAATAGATTTCTAATAAATAATAGTATCGAGCATATTTCATTAGTATAATAAAAATATCATGATATTAGGAATTGTTTTTGCTGTAATCTCAGGATTATTATGGGGATTGATTTTTATAGGTCCTTTATTAATACCAGAATACCCCAGTATATTACAAGCATCGGGTCGTTATATTGCGTTTGGATTAATTTCATTGCCACTATCATGGTATGATAGAGCACGTTTACGCAAATTATTATTAAAAGATTGGTTAGAAGCAATAAAATTAGTTTTAACAGGTCATCTAGTATATTATACTTGTTTAACAAGTGCTATTCAACGCATCGGTGTTCCAATTTCAACCGCTATTATCGGCACATTACCTCTAATGTTAACTGTAACAACACATATCATTTCTCCTAATGAACAAAAATTACCAAATCATACTTTGCTGATATCATTGTGTCTAATGGGAACGGGCTTATTATGTGTAAACATTTCTGAATTGCGATCTGAATTCTTTATACTTAATATATGGCAATACGCAAGCGGAATAATTTTAGCAATTGTTTCCGTTTTATGTTGGACATGGTACGCATTAAGGAATGCACATTGGTTAAAAACACATCCACACAATAAGCCTATGACTTGGGCTAATGCACAAGGAATGGTTACATTACCACTATCGTGTCTCGTTTATTTTTTTGTATGTATCTGCTGTTCAGATCTGATTCAAGATGAATTTGCATTACCCTTCGGGCCTAGACCAATTTTTTTTATTTTTTTGATGGTATTAATTGGATTCTGTTGTTCTTGGTTAGGCACATTCTTTTGGAACGAAGCTAGCCAAAGATTGCCAACAACATTAATAGGACCATTAATTGTGGTGGAAACTGTAGCAGGTTTAATATATTCATGCATACATCAACAATTATGGCCATCTCCCTTAATTTTAATTGGAATGTTCTTACTAATTTCTGGAGTTACATGTATCATGCAAATTCGTAAGAACACACACTAAAATAATTTTTAAAAAAATTATTGATTTTTAAATAAATAATTAGAAGAATTTTTAAAACAGAGCATGTCATTTTAATGTACAACAAATAAAACTCATATATGCACCAAATTAACTATAATCAATAATAAACGATGACAATACTCATACATACAATCATTTAATACATTTATTATTTATATAAGTTCAAATCTGTTAATAACGCATCTTTATTTACCCATTTAATATAATTACATATTGATTAGATTATGTGCACATGAACCCATAACATCATATTATTTCTTAATATTATTGATATTAAATTATTGCATTTATATTAATTATTATTATTTTAATTTTTTTGAAAAAATAACCAAGTACATATATACTTGTGTCATTTTTTTTAGATTCTTAAAATTTTAGCAAAATTAATAATATGTATATAATAAAGTTGATAACTTATTATATAGCGTTTGCTAATTCATAAGATTTTAGAAATCATTTTTCTGTGTCCATTTATTGACATAACAATGCCAAACCCTGCCATTAATACTAATAGAGATGAACCACCATAACTTATTAATGGCAACGGAATACCCACTATTGGTAGTAGCCCGCTAACCATACCAATATTTACGAATATATACATAAACAATACTAACATAAAACTTCCAATAATTAATCGCCCAAACATATGCTGCGTGTTAACAGCAATAAGGAGTCCACGCAGTATAATCCCTAAATATAGTAACAATAATATTAATACCCCAAAAAATCCTAGTTCTTCTCCTATCACTGAAAAAATAAAATCAGTATGACGTTCTGGTAAAAATTCTAACTGTGATTGTGTCCCATGTAGCCATCCTTTCCCAGTGAAACCCCCTGAACCGATAGCAATTTTTGACTGAATAATATGATACCCAGCGCCTTGCGGATCGATTTCTGGATGTAATAATATCTCTATTCTAGAGCGCTGATAATCGTGCATACAAAAAAACCAAAATATAGGAGCAAATAAACCCATGAGTAATAATGTAAACACAATTAATTTCCAACTAATTCCAGATAAAAATAGTGCAAAAAATCCAGAACTAACTGTTAAAATTGCTGTGCCTAAATCTGGTTGTAACAACATAAATATGGTAGGAATCATAATTAATAATAGTACGATACCAACATTTTTTAAGGATGGAGGATGCTGCTCTTTATCAATATAACGCGCTACCATGAGCAAAACAGAAATCTTAACTATTTCTGATGGTTGAAATCTTATGATACCAAAATCTAACCAACGTTGAGCTCCTTTGCTAATTTGACCATTTATATTGACTGATATTAATAATATAAGACATAAAAAATATATATACGGCGTCCAAAATTCATAAGCTCTGGGTGGAACTTGTGCTAAAAAAAACATCAACAATAACCCTCCTATAATTTGAAACACTTTTAGTCGCATCATTTCAAAATTTTGACCACACGCGCTCCACATTATGAACGTTCCGTATAATAATAAACAAATAATCAACAGAAATAATGTTAAATCAATATGGTATTTATTCCATAATGAATTTTTCCAAATAATTTGACTCATGATGCATTACGATAATTAGTTAGATTAACAAAATAAATAAAAAAAACTCAATTCAATGTTTATTTATTGCAATAAAATATAATCAAATATTTTTCTTGTAATTGATCCTATTGATACTCCAATCCTAGCGTTTTCTAAAATTACTACCACAGCTACCGTGGGATTTTCGTATGGAGCGAAAGCAGTCATCAATTTATGATCCCTAAGAGATTCAGAAATCTTGCTTGGATCATAATTTTGGTTACTTTTTAAATTAAATAATTGTGCTGTACCAGATTTCGCTGCTGCTTTATATGAAGCGCCAAAAAAACTCCTACTTACTGTGCCATTTGGACGATTAGCTGCTCCGAACATTCCATCTTTAGCGATTTTCCATACATTTGATTTTGGGTCACCTACTTGATTACATTCCGTTTGATGGTATGGAACACAATTTTTTTCTAATAAAACACTATCAAGTAAATGTGGAATGCGCACGTTACCGTCATTAATTAAAGTAATTAAAGCTTTAGACATTTGTATAGGAGTAGCAGTCCAATACCCTTGCCCAATTCCTACCGGTATCGTATCTCCTTGATACCATGGTTGCTTAAAACGTTGTATTTTCCATGCCTTGGTCGGCATCACACCAGTTAATTCTTCGAATAGATCGATGCCAGTATATCTACCATATCCAAATTTATTCATCCATTCTGATAAATTATCTATTCCCATTTTGTAGGCTATTTGATAAAAAAAAGTATCAGAAGATTCTTCAAGAGCTTTCGTAATATTTAGTTCGCCATGCCCCCAACGCTTCCAATCACGAAAACGTTTTTCTGAACCAGGTAATTGCCACCAACCAGGATCAGAAAACAAAAAATTCTGATTAATCACCCCTAATGTTAAAGCAGATACAGAAATATAAGGTTTTACTGTAGATGCAGGAGGGTACATCCCTTGGGTGGCACGATTAAGTAAAGGACAATTGTTATCCTTTAATAAAATGCTATATTCTGTATTGGAGATACCGTTAACAAACAAGTTTGGATTATAACTAGGATGCGAAATTAAAGCTTGAATTCCTCCGTTGCGAGGGTCAACAACTATTACAGAAGACCTATTTCCTACTAATAACTTTATAATGTACTGTTGTAAATTCAGATCTAATGTTAAAATAATATTTTTTCCTGGTATCGGAGATTTTTTATATAATTCTCTAATCACTTTTCCGCGATTATTTATTTCTACAGCTCCATATCCTGGCGTCCCATGTAGAATATTTTCATAATAGCGTTCAATACCTAATTTTCCTATATTAGGAGCTGCAACATACTTACCCAAAATACCCTGCTTATTCAATCTTTTTATATCTTCCCCGTTAATTTTAGCGACGTATCCGATAACATGAGTTACATCGGATCCATAAGGATAGTAACGACGTTGATAACTTTTGATTGTTACCCCGGAAAACCTAAACCTATTAACAGCAAATCGAGCTTGTTGTTCTTCCGTTAAATCAATTTTGATAGGCAACGAAACGAATTGGGTAGAACGTTTCCGAGTTTTTTCAAAACATTCTATATCATGATCACTTAAATTTAGTAATAATTTCAACTCATGAATCGTATGGCTTAAATCAGTTGCATGTTCTGGAACTATTTCTAATTGGTAAATAGTACGATTTAATGCTAAAGCTATTCCATTACGATCATAAATAATTCCCCTTTTAGGAGGAATAGGAATAATCTTAATACGATTTTCATTAGAACGAGTAGTATACATATCAAAATGAATTATCTGTATTTGATATAGATGAATAAATAAAATGCTAATAATCAATAACACAAAAACAGATGCAATTGTTATACGACGCGCAAACAACAACGACTCAGCTGAATAATTATGAAAAATTTGACGACCATTGGACTTCATTTAATCAAAATCTATTTATATCTAATATTAATCATCGATATAAATAATTATATACTTATTTAATAGATGCATTGATTGCTATACACACGTAAATACTACATCCTAAACAGATATTTATAATTTATGTTTAGTTCCAAAGCTTTTCTAATTCATATAATTTACGAATTTCTTTTTGCATTACATGTATAACTAAATCACCTAGATCTACTAAAACCCATTCACCAATGCGCATACCTTCTGCACCATAAGGCTGTAACCCTAAACCACGAGATTTACGCAATATATCTTGAGATATAGAAATTACATGACGACGAGACATACCAGTACAAATAATCATAATATCTGTAATATTAGTTTTACCAGACATATCAAAACATGCAACATCTCGTCCCTGTATGTTATGTATAACATTAACTATAAATTCTTTCAGAACATCGGATTGCACGATTTAATGCCTAAATATGTATTTACGTGTGACTTTTCTACTGTTTTAATATACAGATAATGTATGGCATTTGATTAAATAATACAATAATTATCTTATCAATTTTTAACTTTTAAGATAAATGTAGAATTATTAACATTGTTAATTCTAATAAAAAACAACATTATAAATCTATATTTATTGTAGAAATGCGGTAAATGGCAAATTATTATTGTGTTTTGTTGTTTTTATGTAGCCTAAATAAAAATATTATTCCGTTAAATATTCAATTATGAACATGTATCATCGTACTAAATGTATACGATATCATTATCTTATTGCATAATAATTATAAGTTTCTCAATTTATATCCACATATAACTATTTTTAATAAAAAATTGAAAAATTATTTTAAACACATCAATATAATCAAGCAAAATCATCAATATCTTTATTATGAATTATTTTGGATAACAAAAAAAACACATGCTTATATTTTTATATAAGCATGTGTTTTAAATAAATAATTATCGCAAATCATCTAATAAATAAGATTTATAAAAATTCTATTATAAACACGGCTAACGTATTTAGACTAAAATCATTATTTAAGCGCAACCTTTTTATCGTAACATAATATGAGTGATAATAGTTCAAAACTTGATCGTGACAAAACAATATAATCCTTTTTATATATTAATTCTATTTGCGCTAACAATTCTATTGCTTGATGTAATTGGTATAAACTTAATCGATTAACGGCTCTAGATAATAACATACAATGATACTTGCTATATATTTTATATTTTTTTAACAAATTAAATAATGATTTTCCTTGTACCATATTGTATTTCATATTAGTTATCATCAGTATTTCAGATCTAATTTTGCATAATAATAGTTCTAAATCGACACCTATATATTCCAATTTTTTTAGAATACGATCAGCACGTTGTTTGTTGCCTGTTAAAATCGATTCTATCCAATGATTCATGTTAAAAAATGCTGAATCAGTTACTATTTTTTTTACACGAATAAAATTTAAATTTCCATCAGGATAGATTAAAGACAAATTCTGCAACGTTTGATTTAATAATGTTAAATTACCTTCGTAATAATAACATAATAATTGACAAGATAAATTTTCTATAACAAGTTTCATATTTTTAGCTTGATTTTCTATCCACATTATCAAGCGTGTATGCGTAGGAGTGCTGCAATCAACGAACATTCCTATTTTGTTAAAACATTGTAACCAAATATTATTTTTATTAATTTGATTTGATTCATGAATATATAAAATTAATACTAAATCATCATGAAGAAATGAGAATAATAAAGGTACGTTTTCTTTTAAAATAGCAACAGGATAATTTTGAGGAAATTTCAGGGATAATATTCTGCGTTTTTCAAATAAACTTGATACCCTGAAAAAATTAAATATATTCTCCCAATCAGAATACGTATCCAATGCTATATTAACAGATTCATTGAAATTTAGCATTCTGGCTGTATTAACAATATTCAGATAACTATCTCCTAAAAAATAAGAATCATTCCCTAATAATACATAAACAGATTTCAACTCTTTTTTCAATTCTATAAACAATTGTTCTGGGTATATCCAAATCATAATATATTTTAATGGTGAAATAAAAAATTTATATTAAATATAAAAAATAATTTTACAACATATCCTAACTAAAGTTTTCACATCGCAGAAATAATTGATATATCAGCTGTTGAGCTGCATCTCGATATATTTCTTTACGAATATTATTTTCTTGTGTGTCATTAAATAAAGCTTTTTCAGGATTTCTTATCAGTGAACGATACACGTAAACACTGATGGGGCAATCATTTCTGTTTGGAATGAATAAATGAGTTTGTATACTCAATGTCAATCGATATCCAGCCTCTTTTCCGTTTTGAAATACAGAAGTGGTTATATGTTTTTCTGAAGCATTGATGATATTTAAACGAGGAATCTGTGCCTCTCGTGTACATACATGATCATGTAAATCATTTAAATCATCAAAAATATCAATATGACTTGCGTACAACTCAGTCATTATAGCTCGAGTGATCGGACCAAATGGGTCATAACTGCATAATATTATAGATCTTATATTATTTGTTCGTAATTTTTGTATGGTTATATCTGTATATAATCGATAACCACAACCTGTAAAGATAATCACAATCAAAACACTTACAATCATTAAAAAAATAATTTTTTTTATATGAGCAATCTCCAGTATATTACTACTTTACAATGATATTGATCACTTTATTTGGAACATAAATTATATTATTTATTTTTTTTCCAATAAGATATTTATTTAAAACTCCCTCTGTTTCTAACAGTTTATAAACTACATTCTTATCACTATTTAACGGCACAAAAATTTTATGTCGCATCTTTCCATTCACTTGTGCTAGAACGAGCGTTCTGTCATTTTGTATCGCTTGTGTATCTACAATAGGCCATGTTGCATTATCGATATCTTCAGATCCTCCTAAGGCTTTCCATAAAATAAAACTAATATGTGGAGTAAATGGATATAGCATCCTCACTATTACCAATAAAGCTTCTTGTAATACTGCTCTATCTTGCATGCTTGTTTTAGGGGCGTTGTATAATTTTTTTACTAATTTCATAATAGCCGATAAAGCAGTATTAAATGATTGCCTACGATCAATATCGTCAGTAACTTTTTCTATAGTTTTATGTACATTGTATCGAATAAATTTTTGAGCATGATTCAGTATTACAATACGTAATACATCTACAGGTCCATCTTGGATATGACGATATATTAAGTTCCAAATACGTTTCAGAAAACGCTGTGCACCTTCTATTCCAGATTCTTTCCATTCCAATGGTGCTTCAATGGGAGCAGCAAACATTATAAAAAACCGCACTGCATCTGCGCCATATTTTTCAATAATTATATTTGGATCAATACCATTATTTTTTGATTTTGACATTTTACACATTCCAGCATAAATTAAATCACGTCCATTTTTATCAATGGCTTTGATAATGCCTCCTATTCTATCACGTTTTATTGTAACATTAGTTGGATCTACCCATATATGTTGGCCATTAGGAGACGTATAATAAAAAGAGTCTGCTAATACCATACCTTGACATAATAAACGTATTGCAGGTTCATCAGAATACACTAATCCTTCATCACGCATTAGTTTATGATAAAATCGAAAATACAATAAATGCATAATAGCATGTTCAATTCCACCTATATATTGATCAACTGGCAACCAATAATTAGCAGCATGCACATTTAACATAGCTTCATTATAATGAGGACAAGTATAACGAGCATAATACCAAGATGACTCCATAAAAGTATCAAAAGTATCAGTATCACGAATGGCTGTTTGCCCTTTATAAGTGGTTTGAATCCAGTTAGGATACATTTTTAAAGAATGATTGACATATCCATCGTTACTTCGTTGTATAGTTGACATATTTTTTGGAAGAATTACTGGCAATCGATCCAATAGTACTGGCTTAACAATGCCATTAGATAATGTTACCATGGGGATAGGAACCCCCCAATAACGTTGACGCGAAATACCCCAATCTTTTAAGCGATAATTCACTTTATGTTGGGCTACACCACGCGCAATTAACGATTTGACAATCGCGTTAGACGCAGTACAAGAACTTAATCCATCGAATTCACCAGAATTAAATAATATCCCACCATCACAAGTCATTGCTTGCATCGCAATATTTGGTTTAATTGCATCCAGATTCTTTATAACAGGTTTTATTGGCAGATCATATTTATGAGCAAATTCCCAATCTTGTTGATTATGAGCTGGAATTGATATAGCTGCTCCTATTCCATCATACTCCATAGGTATTACAAAATTGGCTACCCAAATTGGTAATTTACTATTAGTAATCGGATGTATCGCATAGATATGAGTAGGAATTCCTTTTTTTTCAAAATAAAAACTATTTTTTTTGTTTAATTTAGTATAAGAATCGTCATTTTTTTGAATAAAATGAGCTACATTTAAATCAATTTTTGCCACCTGCAATGCTATTGGATGATCTGTAGATATGATTAAATAAGTAATTCCCATGAAAATATCTAATCGAGTCATATATATTGTCAATGTATCATTAGAATTTTCAATTTTAAAAGTAACATTTACTCCTTCTGAACGCCCAATCCAATTTCGTTGCATAACTTTTACTTTTTCAGGCCAATGTTCTAATTGATCTAATCCATGTAACAATTGATCCGCATAATTAGTAATTCTTATAAACCATTGCGGAATTCTTTTATATTTTACAGGGGTATGACAACGCCAACAGCAATTATTAATAACTTGCTCATTAGCCAAAACCGTTTTATGATATGAGCACCAGTTTACTGATGCAGTTTTTTTATATACTAAACCTTTTTTATATAATATAGTAAAAAACCACTGTTCCCATCGATAATATTCTGGGTGACAAGTTATAAGCTCTCTATCCCAATCATAAGCAAACCCTAATGATTGCAATTGACTTTTCATATAACTAATATTAGAGTATGTCCAGATTGATGGGTTTGTATTATTTTTAATTGCAGCATGTTCTGCAGGCAATCCAAAAGCATCCCATCCTATAGGTTGTAATACATTTTTTCCAAGCATGCGTTGATATCGAGAGATTACATCTCCAATTGTATAATTACGCACATGCCCCATATGTAAGTTTCCAGATGGATAAGGAATCATAGATAAACAATAATATTTTTCTTTATTACTGTCTTCTGTTACTGCAAAAGTCTTATTTTTATGCCAATATTTTTGAACAACACTTTCAATATCTCTTGGAGAATATGATTTACGCATAATAAATATCACAATAAATTAAAAAATGTTAATTAATTAATAATTGTAGTTAATTACAAATATTAATATTTTCTAAATAAACATTATTTTTATCCAAAAAAAAGCGAGTATATAACAATATATACGTAATTAATAACATTTGATCAATTTTGTTCCTTATTTTATAAGAAACGTTTATTTTAATACTTAATAAAAAGTATAGCATATACTCTTTGAGATTTCTGTGTAATTATATACTTCTTCATTTTGAAGATTTGATAAAAATTTTTTAAAATTATACATAATTTTTGCATTTAAAAATTAGAAATATATATATAATAATGCCTAAAAAAAAACCGGATCCAAATTTTGCATATGGTGTCCAACCTGTGGTTGGAATGACCTTGTCACTAAGCACTGCAGAAATAAACTGAGGAAGTTGTGCTTGCAGAGAACCATCTGCATTAACAATCGCAGTAATTCCATTATTTGTACTACATAATAAAGGTCTTCCTAATTCTAAGGCACGCATACGAGCCATTTGGAAACACTGCCATGGTCCAATAGAATGACCGAACCACGCGTTATTTGCAACAGTTAATAAAAAATCAGTATCAGATTTAAAATTATCACGTATTTGTTTGCCAAGAATTATTTCATAACAAATAGCAGTAGTCATTTTTACGCACGATACACTCAATTGTGGTTGAAAATAACAACCTTCTTGCATAAAAGGCACAGGTACATTAAAAAGATTCAGTAGCGGTTTAAAAAATCTTTGAAATGGAAACTTTTCAGACCATAACACTAAATGATGTTTATCATATCGATTACGATTCGGATATTTATAGGATTCAGATTCTCCTAGTACTATAACACTATTATAGTAATGATAATAGTTTTGAGTGCAACGTATTCCAATAATCCCGGTAATTAAATTTGTTTGAGATTGTCTACATTTATGATCTAATAATGTTAAAATTGTATTATGTTCAATTTCATTTCCCGGAATAGCTGACTCAGGCCAAATAACTATTTTTGTTTTGCCAAGTAAAGGTAAGGTATGGTTTATATATGTCTGCAGTATTTTTTCTACATAATTAGAATTCCATTTTATATGTTGATCAATATTACCTTGCACCAAAGAAACGTGAACAGCGCGTTGTGGCTGCAAATGATACCATTGTATTTGTGTTAAGAGTGATAACAATAATAATATTCCGAAAGATATGGTCACTGACGATAATTGTGCTCTTTTGATAGAAACAGCCAATAATCCACTGATTAAAATAAGAGTAAATGTAATGCCTTCTACACCAAAAATAGGGGCAATACCTTTGAGGGGACCATCAATTTGACTATATCCAAATTGTAGCCATGGAAATCCGGTGAGCATATGCCCCCTGATATATTCAACAATTGACCATATCACTGGAGCAACGCTTACTGCGCACCATATAGTTGTATATGATTGTATCAGCGACAATAAAACAGAAAATAATATAGGAAATAGTATCAGATACAACACCAAAAAAACAATTAATAAAATATTGATACAGTTACACATATTACTGAATTGGTCTATACTTATATAGATCCATTGTAACCCGCTACCAAAAAATCCAATACCCCAAAAAAATGTATTCCATGCGGCTTTTTTCCATGTAGAATCTAAAATTGTTTTTAAAAAAACAGTTAAGGAGATAATACTAGCTGGCCAAAAATTATATGGAGAAAACCCTAAAATACCGAATGCTCCAAATAACAACACTATAAAAAACCCAAAATATTGTTTATATTTATAATATGTAGTAACAACAAAAATCATATCTACAAATTATTTTCTTTAGGCGTATATAATGAGTTTTTGGGAATTTGTACAAGTAATTGCACAATACGATGACTGTCTATGAGTGTAACTTTAAATTTGTAGCCTAAAATATCAATAGATTCCCCATTTGTAGGTAAATGCCCGAAAGATTGCATAATAAAACCTCCAATAGTATCTATTTCTTCATTATGAAAACAGGTGTTAAACATGTTATTAAAGTCTGCAACAGGAGTTAATGCGTTAATAATAAAAGTATGTTGGTTTATTTGACAAATATTAAAACTATCTTTATTATCGTACTCATCTTCAATCTCACCAACAATTAATTCTAATATGTCTTCGATAGTAATCAGTCCAGACATTCCTCCAAATTCATCTATTACAATAGCCATATGACAGCGTTGTAGACGAAATTCTTGTAACATTCTATCTACTCCTTTATGTTCTGGCACTACCATTGCTGGACGTAAAATTTTATCAATACTACATGGTTGTGATTGTTTTAATATGAATGGTAATAAATCTTTAGCAATCAAAACACCCTTAATTTTATCTTGATTGCCATATAACACTGGAAATCTAGAATGAGCAGATTCTATAATAATGTTAAGTTGTTCATCCCAAGACTGGGTATTTTTCAAAAAAATAATTTGCGCCCTAGGTACCATAACATCTCTAACTTTTTGTTCAACAATATCCATAACCCCTTCTAACATATCTCGAGTATCTGAATTTATCAAAGAATTTTGTTCGAAATCACGTATTAAACTTAATAAATCATTGCGATTTTTAGGACTACTATGAAAGAGATGATGTAATATAAAAGTGAAAAAACTTTTTTTACGAATAGAATTAACGTTCTCCTCTGAATTATTATTATTCATAATATTATTTACTATATCTTATAAAAAATTTTATTATCTATGTGCAACATGACAACACGTTCGATATCCACATTGCTGAAGTATATTTCTTTCTACTCGTTGCATTAATATAGCTTCTTTGTCCACATTATGATTATACCCTAATAAATGTAGTGACCCATGAATTATCATATGTGCCCAATGTGATCTACCAGGTACATTTTTTTCTTTAGATTCGTATTCTATGACCTGACGACAAAGCACTACATCACCAAGTAATGGGGATTTTATTCCTAATGGCGGAGTAAAAGGAAATGATAAAACATTAGTGGGGCAATCTTTTTTTAAATAATACCAATTTAAATAGCGCATCTCTTTTATATCTACTATACGTACAGTTAATTCTATTTTTTTTTTATATACAGAAAATATAGCAGATACCCACGACTGAAACATTTTCCGATTAGGTAATCCATGTAAATTTTTACATGCTAATTGTAAATCGATAATCACTTGATTATTTGTCATCTATTAATCCTTTATCATAATAATAATTATTAATCGTTATTATTTATCTTATTTACAATTTAATTTACAATTACACTCATGTATATCTATATATCTTTTGATGTATATTTAAAATTCTTTTTTATTATCCCATGTTTCATACGCATCTATTATGCGACTTACTATTGCATGACGTACCGAATCTTCTTTAGTAAAAAAATTAAAACTAATGTCTTTAATTACTGGTAAAACTTTAATAGCATGTGTTAAACCAGATGATTGATTAGATGGTAAATCAATTTGAGTGATATCTCCAGTAATAATTACTGTAGAATGAAATCCAATGCGGGTTAAAAACATCTTCATTTGAGTAATAGTTGTATTTTGACTTTCATCAAGAATAATGACAGAATCATTTAACGTACGTCCGCGCATATAAGCTAACGGAGCTACTTCTATTGTATTCTTTTGTATCAATTGCTCTACTCTTTCGCGCCCAAGTATATTAAATAAAGCATCATATAATGGACGCACATAGGGATCAGATTTCTGATTAAGATCACCCGGTAAAAAACCTAATTTCTCTCCTGCTTCAATAGCAGGACGAGTTAAAACAATACGTTTGTTTTTTTTACGCTCTAATAAATCTACCGCAGCAGCTATAGCTAGATACGTTTTTCCAGTTCCTGCAGGTCCTATTCCAAAAGTGATATCATGATTAAAAATATTATAAATATATTTTGATTGGTTTTTTGTACGAGGCTTTATTATCCCATTTTTTGTTTCAATTTGTATCAGAGTATTACGAATTGTTTTTGTACATGTATATTGAGTTTGTAATATCTGGATTTGTTTAATAGTCAAATATACTTGCTTTGGATCAATGTCGTGAATCACACCATATTCAGTCTCTGTATCCGAATATAAAGACACCAAAGCATTAGTAGCAGCATTAACTGATACTGATGTTCCTATTAATCTAAAAAAATTATCACGCCTATTGATAGTAATATTCAATTGAGATTCTAATTGCTTCAAATTATCATCAAAAGGTCCACATAGACTGATCAAACGTTTATTATTTGCTGGTTGTAATCTAATTTCTTTAGTTTTTAAATTCAAAAATTACCCCTAAATTAATCAGAATAAAAACGATTGATAATAACACTTACATTGAATCAAGATATTAAATGTAAGATGTAACATTATTTAGAAATAAAAAAATCCATCATCATAAGTGATGAAAAATTTTCAACATATCCACGTTTTTAAATACATGCTTTAAATTCTAAAAAATAAACAATAATAAGTATGATAATATATTAAAAATATAAACAAAAAATTAAATTAATAATATACTGAAGGCTAAAACAATTACAATCATATGTCAAGGACATATGATTGTAATTAAATCTTTAAATTTTTAAATATTTATTCAATTTGAAATTCCTATACGTTATATGCTCGATTACTTCATAAATTAATATTCGCTTGCATAAAATCTTAATATCATATAAAAATATACTTATATACAGATTAACCTTTATGTAGATCATAAAATATTATGAGTAAATTATTCTGTGATGTATTAATATTTGGCGCTGGTATTATAGGTGCATCTTTAGCATTACGTCTTTCTAAATCTGGTATTAAAGTAATTATAGTAGATCATACACATCCTGTTCCAATGAAAAAAAAAACCGCATATTCGAGTTGCTGCTATTAATTATGCTTCAATAGAATTCTTAAAACAAATTAATATATGGAAAAAAATTCCTTCCAATTTTTGCACTCCATATCACTGCCTAGAAGTATGGGAATGTCCATCATCAAAAGTAATTTTTAATGCCATGTCTGCAGGGGTATCCACAATGGGGTGCATTATCGAAAACAATCGGCTACAATCAGCACTTTGGGAAGATTTCGTAAACTTCAAAACAATAACATTATATTGCCCATCTATATTAGTATCCACACATTATGACGGTTTTTGTTGGCGATGTATTCTTGATAATGGTGTCGTAGTTATTAGTCGTTTATTAATAGGAGCTGATGGAATTTATTCTCAAGTTCGAAAAATATTAGGAATTGGGATAATTGGCTGGAAATATCGTCAATTTTGTATGTTGCTCACCATTAAAACAGACAAATGTAAAAGTGGAACAATTTGGCAAATATTTACTCCTTATGGTCCTATAGGATTTTTACCGCTACATAATCATTGGGGATCATTAATGTGGTACAATACTCCTGAGCGTATTCGTGAATTACAACAATTATCTGTAGCAATGTTGGAAAAAGAAATCGAGAATAATTTTCAAAAACAATTAGGTAGTGTTAAGTTACACAATATGACTGTAGTTCCATTGATTCGTCAATGTGCATACAACTACATAACTTCAGGAGGGGCATTAGTTGGAGATGCTGCACATTCTCTGCATCCTTTAGCAGGGCAAGGAATAAATCTAGGACTTCGTGATGTCATGAGTTTATCACAATTACTAATTAATTCACGTGTTTTTGACGAGTATTCGAGTATTTCAGAAGTGTTGATATCCTATCAAAAAAGCCGTAAATATGACTCTTTCATCATGCAATCATGCATAGATTGGTTATACGTTGTTTTTCATAATAATTACTTGCCGCTAAAAATAGCTAGGAACATTGCATTTATGGCAGTTGAGCGCTCCTTGTATCTAAAAAGAAAAGTATTAAAATATGCTTTAGGTATATAAGAACATATTACAATATTGCGATATTGTATCAAATATAGCGAGATTCTAAATCTATTTCGAATGTAATCATAAAAATAAATGTTTATACTTATATTACTACAATGACATTATATATGCAAAAATATTTCCCGATTAAATATATTTTAATTATTTATCTTTAATAATCATTAAAGATAAATAATATAGACTTTAAACGCGCAACATTTTATATTTGTTATTTAAGTATAATGATGTGAAAATTTACTGGGGCACCAGGATTCGAACCTGGGAATGGCGGGATCAAAACCCGCTGCCTTACCGCTTGGCTATGCCCCATTTATCATTAATATGCTTACTCATGTATATTTTTATATTTATTTATGTATTTCTTTTCTATACTCATTTAAATAGACAACATGCGGGAGGCGAGATTTGAACTCGCATACTTCTCAGTATCAGATCCTAATTCTGACGCGTCTACCTATTTCGCCACTCCCGCGTTGTGCTTATCTAATTATATAAATAGCTACGACGGGACTTGAACCTGTGACCTCAGCATTATGAGTGCTGCGCTCTAACCTACTGAGCTACGTAGCCAATATATTTAATTGTCCTGTGTTATGCTCCAATTGCGAACCAAAACACATAAACTTGTACTACATTATGCAACAATTATAAAATATCCGTCAACTTTCTTTTATGTATATAAAATGGGGTATATTTCTAGTTATTATACAAACTTATAACTTTATTGAAAAAATTATAAAAAATTATACGATTTACTTTATGAACACGCCCATATAAAAATAACCATAATTTAATTGATTTAAAAACAAAAATAGAATGTTTCTGTATAGAAACATTCATTATGAAGCTATTCCACATAATAATTCAGCCTATTCATATATGAATAAGGTAACGCATAATTTATAGTAATAAAAATTTAAAATGCTAGTTTAATACCAAAAAATCATTAATGAGATAAAACATCCCATCATGAATGAACATTCATTTAAGTATATGTCTATATGTAGTCGAATTTATGACAATGATGTATTCACTATTTTTCCGTTAACTATAGTTTTTCTTATTTGATAGTCTGTATTAAAAACGGTTAAATTAGCAATCTTATTTACTTCTAGGCTACCTAAACAATGGTCCATTCCGATAGCTTTGGCTGGATATAAGGTAGCCATACGCACAGCTTCATCTAACGGTATTCCAGCATATTTAACACTGTTTTTTATTGCTTGAATCATTGTTAAAGTCGATCCACTAAGTATGCCTTTACTATCCACACATATGTTATTACGATGATATATAGTTTTGTTAGAAAAAAGAAAACGGGATCTAATAAGATTAGAGCCCGCAGGACTAGTGGCATCAGTTACTAAAATTAAACGATCTCCTTTAATTTTTTTAGCATATCTAATATTAGCCCAATGAACATGAAAACCGTCTGCTATAACACTGCAATATATTTCTGGTACATCAAAAATAGCTCCGATAACACCAGGTTCACGAGCAATTAACGGAGGCATAGCATTAAATAAATGGGTTCCAAAACTAACACCGTATGAAAAACTAAATCGTGCTTGTTCATAAGTAGCATTAGAATGTCCAATTGCAACACAAATACCTGATTTTTTCAATTTTTGAATAAATGTCATATCTAATTGTTCAGGAGCAAGAGTTATTTTTCTGATGACATCACTATTCTCACACAGATAACTTATCATCTCTTTTGTCGGCAAACGAATTAATATCGGGTTATGTATACCTCTTTTTATAGAGTTTAAGAATGGCCCTTCTAAATGTAATCCTAAGGCCTGATTTTTATTTTTAGACAAAAAAACACGCATGACATCAACAGCTCGTTGCATCAAAACATTATCACTAGTAATCAACGTTGGAAGAAAACTAGTACACCCTGAAAATTGGTTAGTTACCTGCATTTTCTCAAGCGTACATATTGATATTGCATTTATATGATCGTTGAATTGTACGCCGCCGCATCCATTAATTTGCAAATCTATAAATCCAGGTGTCAACAAAGCCCCTGATAAATCATGTACATCTATGTTTTTAGGTAACTCGCTATTCAAACAAATAGCTTTAATAACATTCTTAGAAACGATAAGCGCATGATTGTCAATAATTTCCTTACCAGTATATATTGTACTATTAATTAAAGCATACATATTTTAGAAATTACATTATAATCGTCTGATTATTTATTTCTAGTTCTTGAAAATACTTAACCGTTTTCATTTTTAATTCCATAGTTGATAGCTCATCGCATACTAATACTGATCTAGGATGCAACTGTAAACAACTAATAGTCCACATATGATTAACGTTGCCTTCAATTGCTGCTTGTACTGCCATTGCTTTATTTATTCCAGTTGCTATTATTATTATTTCTCGTGACTCCATTAATGTAGCAATGCCAATAGTTAACGCAAATTTAGGGACAGAATCAATATTATTATCAAAAAACTTAGCATTTGATGCACGAGTTTCTTTACTTAAGTTTTTAACTCTAGTGCGCGATGTTAAAGAAGAGCCAGGTTCATTGAAAGCAAGATGTCCATCACTACCAACCCCTCCTATCAGCAAATGAATACCCCCATATAATTTTATTTTTTCTTCATATCGTTTACATTCATCTTTAACATTATTGGTATTTCCATTTAAAAAATGGACATTTTCTTTAGGAATATCAACATGATCAATAAAATTTGTATGTATAAAAGTATAATAACTTTTTGAATCTGAATGAGATAAACCAAGATATTCGTCCATAGTAAATATTACTACATATTTAAAACTTATTTGCTTAGACCGATGCAGTGCTATAATATTTTCGTAAGTCTTTATTGGAGTTCTTCCTGTAGGTAAACCTAATACAAACGGATTGTCGATGGTAGGATGAAAAGAATTAATACAGCAAACAACGTAGTGCGCAACCCATTGAGCAACATGATCAGAGGTATCTAAAAATATAACTCTCATATAAAGATCCTTGTTTAATTGAGCTGATAATAAATCGTCCTATATTATTTAAAAACTAATAAAACACTATAAATTATATATATGGTTAATTATGGACCTGATGAAATCTCTTTTTTAAAATTAAAGATAATAATTTTATTAGCACAGTACTGTAATGATAACAAATTATAGACATAAACACACTTCATTGGATAATTAGTTCCTTACGTGCTCCAGTAGTTATCGAACAATTATGCATATCAACGTATGATTATTTGCAAATTATTTTAATACTTAAATACATGCCTTTGTCTCCGTTATGGAAACATCCCGTATAATTTATATAAAAAATTACATATTCCTGCGCATTACAACCGTCTTTAAATAAAGATCTACGATTAATTTATTTCAAAAAACGTTATTTTGCTCGCAATAAAACTAACACGAATATATTTTATACAGAAGTACTAAAATTTACAACAGCAAAGTAACGTTTATATTATTCTCAAGCTGAGTAACAATGAAAATCTACAGAATTACCTACTTGTTGATCTGAAACAAAATAATTACAATGACTATAATGTTTGTACAAAAAATATGTAGATGCCAATCTATATTGGTTTGCATATGTAAAATATGGCATCGTAATTATAAAAATAGAATCTATTATTACTTGATTTATATTACGGTTATTCCGCGGAATATATCTACATTCAAAATAACAATTACAAACGCTGTTAAATATTTTCAAATCTTAATTAATGTACTTATCAACATATTATGTAAGTGCATGTTATAATTGTTATATAGAATGATATTCTTTAAAAATTTTTTATATTTTTATGTAATAATCTTAATTCAATATTATCATTTAAATAAATGAAGATATATTATCTACGGATTAGTAACAATGATGTATATTGAGAAAAGGATAAAAAAATGAAAATTCTTATGAATTATCGACCTAATTTTATTAACCATATTATTGATAAAGATTTGAAATCAAAGAAATATACTGATGTGCGCACACGATTTCCTCCAGAACCTAATGGATATTTGCATATAGGACATGCTAAAGCTATTTGCCTCAATTTTGGTATTGCTCAATATTATCATGGTCAATGCAATTTACGAGTTGATGATACCAATCCAGAAAAAGAACACAAAGAATATGTTGAAGGTATAAAATATGACATTCAATGGCTTGGATTTATGTGGCATGGAGATGTACATTATTCATCCGATTATATTGAAAAATTGTATGACTATGCTATCAAATTAATTAAAAAGGGATTAGCATATGTAGATGAATTATCCATAGATGAAATTAAAAAATACCGGGGAACATTAACACGTTCTGGTAAAAATAGTCCATACCGATCTCGTAGTATTAAAGAAAATTTGATTTATTTTTCTAAAATGCGAAATGGGGATTTTCTAGAAGGTGAGGCCTGTTTACGCGCTAAAATTAATATGGGCTCTTCTTCTATGGTGATGCGAGATCCGGTATTATATCGTATTAAATACACTCCACATCATCGCATTGGAAAAAATTGGTGTATTTATCCAACGTACGATTTTAGTCATTGTATTTCAGATGCAATAGAAGGTATTACTCATTCTTTATGTACTTTAGAATTCCAAGAGAATCGCATTTTATATAATTGGATATTAAATAATATTGATATAAATACACACCCCACTCAATATGAATTTTCTCGACTTAACTTAAAATATATAATCACATCTAAACGTAAACTTAGTATATTAGTTACAAAAAACATAGTTGATGGATGGGATGATCCTCGAATGCCTACTATTTCTGGATTACGACGCAGAGGATATACAGCCAGATCAATTCGCGAATTTTGTCATCGTATCGGCATTAGTAAACAAGAAAGTCAAATAGAATTATCACTTTTAGAGTCATGTATTCGTGCAGATTTAAACAAACATGCGCCACGACTTATGGCGGTAATCAATCCAATAAAAATTATTATTAATAATTTACCTGTAGGATATGAAGAAAAAATAGAAATGCCAAATCATCCTAATAACTCTGATATGGGGGTTCGTCCTGTCATTTTTAGTAAAGAAATTTTTATTGATCGTTTTGATTTTTGCGAAATGTTAAATAATAATAAATGCTATAAATTAACCTTGGGACAGGAGATACGATTAAGATACGCTTATGTTATAAAAGCAGAGGGTATCAAAAAAGACAAAAACGGAAATATCATTTGTATTTACTGCAGTTACGATCCATTTACTTTACATAAAAACCCAGTAGATGGCAGAAAAATTACCGGAGTAATCCATTGGGTATCAGCAACAAGAAATATATCAGCTGAATTTCGTCTATATGATAAACTATTTATTCACCCCAATCCTTCTGTTGCAAGCAACTTGATTGCCAATATCAATCCTAAGTCTTTAATAATTTCTCAAGGAGTTGTTGAAGAAAATATCATTCACTCCTATAGCTTTGGTCCGTATCAAATTGAACGAGAAGGATATTTTATCCTAGACCACCATTATTCTAAAAAATCTTATTTAGTGTTTAACAGAACTGTAACCCTAAAAGAATCTAAAAATTACTAAAGAAATACATTTAATTGTTACATAATTATACTTGGTTAATCTTTCTATTGATTAACTATAAACTATACTACAAACATAATAACAGCGCGCTTATATAAAACTAACCATACCCCGTATATATGATGCTCAAAGATAGTTCGTAATAATCCTAATAGTATGTACAGTACAGTTATTAATATAATTATTTTATTTGTTGTTAATATTCATCTCATTCCGAATTTGATTCACCCAATGTTGTACACGAATTTCAGTCATTTCAGGTTGGCGATCTTCATCAATAGCTAATCCCACAAACTTATCCGTATCAATTAAACTTTTTGAAGTATCGAAATGATAACCAGACGCAGGCCATAATCCTGTAACAACAGCTCCGTTTTTCAAAATAATATCGTATAAAATGCTCATTGCATCACAAAAATATTCTGAATAATCTTCTTGATCTCCACATCCAAAAATTGCTACTTTTTTTCCAGAAAAATCAATATTTCTTAGTACAGGTAAAAAAATATCCCAATCACATTGGGGTTCTCCATAATACCAAGTAGGAATTCCAAATAGTACATTATCATAATTTTCTATATCTTCTTTAGAGCTCATAGCTATATCAAAAACATCTGCGATATCCTTTCCTAACTGTGCTTGAATCATTTTAGCAAGTTTTTCAGTATTACCTGTATCACTACTAAAAAAAATACCTACTAACGCTGATTTCATAGTATTCTAACCCTATATGTTACATAACATAAATTGTATTTTTATTATCAATCAAAATGCATCCAGCTTCGCAATATCACATCAAAGTGTCGACGCAATCACAACGTTCATAATACCTGTATTATCATGGCTAATCAATTTTAATTAATCATTAATATTATTTGTTCACAAATACATAAATTTTACAAAAATATCAAATAAAATATATATATTGAAAAATTAATGGATAATAAATTCATTAATCTTACTTAATACATATGCAGCATTATCCCAATGCACCCAATGCCCTGCATTAGGTATCATGCAAATGCGCGCCTGCGGAAATTGATGGTAAATATCGTGCAAGTAACGATCATCAAAATACGAAGATAATGCGCCCCTAATAAACAATGCCGGACCCCACCAAGTTTGGTATGTGTTCCAACCACTGATATGAATATAATTATTTCTAATAGACGAAAAATTAAAAACCCAAGATCCTTGATGGAACGATTTTAATAAAAAAAATATTAATGTTTGGTCGATACAACACTGTTGCATAAGATTCGCAGCTTCGTTTCTATTTTTTACTCCAGATATATTAACACATTCAATTGCATGAAAAATATTATCATGATTATGTACATTATATTTTATTGGAGCTATATCAATAACCACGATTTTGCTTATACGTTGAGGGGCCAACATACATAGTGTCATAGCAACTTTACCGCCCATTGAATGACCAATAACTATGCATTTGTTTATTAGTAAATGATCCAGCAAGTCTAAGATATCTTGTGCCATTACCGAATAATTCATAGATCGTTCATGAGGAGAACGACCATGATTGCGTAAGTCAACTTGCACGACACAACAATATCGAGCTATGCTTTTTACAATAATCCCAAGATTACTAAGATCACCGAAAAGTCCATGGAGTATTATGACTGGTGTTCTTTGGCATACAGTTTTAAGCATTCGTAATCGATAATTAAGCTGCATATAATATAATTACTTATTAAAAATAACACTGAGATATTGTTTATCACGATCTAAATAATATTTTTATGTATTTAGTAAGTTGTATATAAGAATACTTACTTAATAAACATAGCTGTTATTTCTGAGTAACCCTTAAAGACTGCTAATGCATACCTATGAATTATTAGTGTTTTTAAAAATTAAATCTAACGTGGTCATCAAAACGATGTTCTAATATTTCTTTATATATTAACGCCACAAATTTCAATACCCCGGTAGACTCTACGAGAATGATATCATAATATTTTTTAAAATTTCATAAAATAATCAATTTAGGGGATTTTCGAATGAAGAATCATATCCATTCTGGACAACTAGCGTCACATAATGAAGTTATTAATACATCTCGATTAATAACACAATATTATAATTTATCTCCCGATCCAAGTAATGGCGCTCATAATGTTGTATTTGGTACTTCAGGCCATCGTGGTAGTTCTCAGAGATACAGTTTTAATGAAGCACACGTATTAGCAATTAGTCAATCGATTGTACAAGTACGCGCACAACAAGGTATAACTGGGCCATGTTACATTGGAAAAGATACGCACGTTCTTTCTGAACCAGCGTTTATGTCCGTACTTGAAGTATTAGCGGCTAATTTTGTCGATGTTATTGTTCAAAAAAACAACGGCTATACTCCAACCCCTGTTATTTCTCATGCTATCACTCAATATAATAAAAATCATCACAATAATCATTCAAAAAAAGCTGACGGTATCATCATCACATCTTCTCATAATCCACCTGAAGATGGCGGTATAAAATATAATTCAATATATGGAGGACCAGCTCCTACTAATATAACTCGCACAATTGAACAAATCGCTAATAAATTTTTAGTGAATAATTTACAATATGTGCACCGTATGACGTTAAAAAACGCTTGGAAAAGCGGTTATATACACACACAAGATTTCATTCAAAATTACGTAAAAAAACTATCTACAATAATTGATATGCAAGCCATAAAAACATCCGGTTTGAAACTGGGAGTACATCCCTTAAGTGGGTCCAGTATAGATTATTGGCAAAACATTGCCCAATTTTATCAATTAGATTTAAATTTAATCAGTGAAAAAATTGATAAAACATTTGGTTTTATACATCTTGATTATGATGGTTGTATTCGATTAGATTGCTCTTCTGAATTCGCAATGGCTGGAGTATTAAAATCACATGATAATTTTGATTTGCTTTTAGTTAATGACCCAGATTGTGATAGACATGGAATTATTACTCCTCTTGGTTTAATAAAACCTAATCATTACCTTATTATTGCAGCACATTACCTTTTTAACAATCGTCCATTGTGGCGTAATCGTTCACTATTCATAGGAAAAACGTATGTATCTAGTATTATGATGAATCATGTAGCATACGATCTCTCTCGTCAATTGATAGAAGTACCAGTAGGTTTTAAATGGTTTGTACGAGGATTATTTAATAGCTTATTCGGTTTTGTAGGTGAGGAAAGCGCAGGAGCATCTTTCTTAGATTTTTATTGCTCTCCATGGTCCACTGATAAAGATGGGCTAATTATGTGTCTATTAGCGGCTGAAATAATTGCTATTAGTGACAAATCTTTACAAAAGTATTATGATCAATTGGTTCAAAATTTTAGTATATCTAATTATAATCGTATTCAATTACCTATTAATTACACACAAAAATCCATCATCTCCAACACATTATTTAATCAGATTAATATGACAGAATTAGCAGATGATCCTATTACTAAGATCATAAATACGGGTTCATTAAAAGATCAAATATCCATGGATAGTATAAAAATCATCACCCCCAATGGTTGGGCAGCGTGTCGATTATCAGGCACTGAATCAGTATACAAAATTTATTGTGAAAGCTTTTTAAGTGTTTCTCATAGAAAAAAGATTGAAAAAGACATAATAAGTATCATCGATAATATCATCAATCAATCTTAATGTAAAAGATACACGATAATAAATTGAATACAGTAGTATTACATAATTATAGATTATTAGTCTTTATTGTTAAATAACAATACCTTATAAACAATAATATGAAATAGATATAAATAAAAAAATTATATCTGCATTATATATAGGATGTATGTAATGCATGTTATTACTATGAACACTTAGGATTTTAAGGTAAAATTTGTGTTCATTATTTTTCTGCAAAAATAATGAACACATTTTTTATGTTTATCATTCCTTATTATAAAATAAATCACCATAAATATAGGCATTCGACCATCATGTTTTTTGAAACAATTCTTAGATAAAGTTATGCATTTTAAATTAATACTGTATTCAATACAATGTGGATCATCTGAAAAATGTATTGTAATATGATAGTTGTTTTAACGATTTTGTATTAAATATATGATCTGACTATTACTTTCGATATATTTGATGCGTAAAAAAACATGAACACATGATTTGAGTGTGTGACTATCCAATTCATCCTCACATATAATGGTATAGTATAATTACTACTATTTTTAGATATCCATATACATACGTTGTATCAACAATATTTTGTATATATAAATAGATTTAATGGTCTTGTGTCGAAAGGATCACATATATGATCTAAATCATTACCTGAGAAATCGATTATATATTTTATAAAATTACATAATAAACTCTTTATAATTATGTTAAAATATGTGTAGATGTAGAATGTAGATTCGTTGCTAATGTTAAAATTAATTACATAAATAATGCATTCATAAAAACCAAAGACTATACATACTAAACTCAGCACAAAAACAACTTATGTTGTATTTTAATATTTTTTATTTTGCAACACAGCACATTATTTAAAAGTAAAAATATCAATACTATTAACGCAATGAGATGCTGCTATTTCAACAATCATTTTTATTGTAAAAAATGAGTTTTTAGATCCGAAAAAAAATAACATATAACATCAGCATCACAAATAATATATCCATACTTTCTTACTTATTTATCTTTTATTAAATAAAATGAATTAATCTTGAATAAGACTAAAGAAGTGTAATTTCTGAAAAAAAATAATTGTTAAAATACAGCATTCTTATTATCTAAACGCTATGCCTTTGATCATATGGTGATTATCGGTAAATTCTTCCAGAATAATAATATCTAATGCAACTAATAAATATTTAGTATATAAATTTTTTGTTCAACTTTAGGGTGCCATAAAAGATATTAAACACTAAACTCAATATTCTATTAAAGTATTACCACATTTAAATTCTATTATTTTTATAATTATTTTTTTGATCAGGATAAAAAAATTTATGATCTACTTCATTTTATTATTGCATATATACCCTTTTTTTTGACAATTAAAAACTAAATTCAATTCTAAATTTTTTAATATTATTAAATTGTTAATAATATACAAGATGTGATATTATGCCTAATCTAATCATTTGTTATAGTATTGGATCGATTAACGTAATTTAGAGGTATCAAAACAAAAGATAATATATATATTTGAAAATAATTGTATTTATAAGATAAAACCATAATAATAATCCATCTTTATATCATATATTATCTTTTAGTTTATGATGTTTTCAGGATGTATCAGTCTTTTGCTTGCAAGCATATGTTTTACTATTAATATTTAAGAGTGTTTATATGATAAAAAAAAATCAAAGACCAATATATTTAAATATCAGAACTATACGATTTCCCATTACTGCTATTGCTTCTATTTTGCACAGAATCTCCGGAATTCTGTTATTCATAACAATTGGTCCAATTCTTTGGATGTTAAAATTATCCTTATCTTCTAATAATGAATTTTGTAAAATTCATCGGTTTCTATTAATGAATCATTATATTTTTCAGTTTGTATTTTGGATAGTTACGATCTTACTGAGTTATCATATAGTTGCTGGTATCCGTCAAATATTAATGGATTTCGGATGTTTAAATCAAACGTTACTAATAGGAAAAATTAGTGCAAAAGTTATATTTGTATTAACCATTTTGTTATCTATTTTCATTGGAATTTTGATATGGTATCCATTAAATCGATCTTGAAATATCACGGAGTGTACGAATGGTTGCTAGTACGAATTTCAGCCGTCTGGATGTTGCTATACATTGTGTATATTTCTATTTTTATTATTTCTTCTAACCACCTATCTTATGATAGGTGGTACGATTTTTTTAGCAAAAACACCACTAAAATATTTAGTATCATGGTTTTATTATCTGCCCTAAGTCATGCTTGGATTGGCATGCGCCACATACTAGAAGATTACATAAACTTACCTATATTAAGGCAGTTAGGAGTGTGGATAACCGGTTCTATATTGTTCATATACTTATTTTTTGGGATGATTATCATTTGGAGTGTGTAGATGCATCAGATACCAGTTAAAGAATTTTTTTCTATTGTTATAGGAGCTGGCGGCGCGGGTATGCGCGTTGCATTACAAGTTTCTAAAATGGGATTTTCTTGCGCCTTAATATCTAAAGTCTTTCCTACACGTTCACATACAGTATCTGCTCAAGGAGGGATTACGGTTGCTCTCGGTAATAATCACGAAGATGATTGGCAGTGGCACATGTATGATACTGTAAAAGGATCTGATTACATAGGAGACCAAAATGCTATTGAATATATGTGCAAAACAGGACCTAAAGCGGTTCTGGAATTAGAACATATGGGGTTACCATTTTCTAGACTAAAAAATGGTCGTATTTACCAACGTCCATTTGGAGGACAAACTTTATATTATGGAAAAAAACAAGCAGCACGTACTGCCGCAGCTGCTGATCGTACCGGACATGCACTATTGCATACCTTGTATCAACAAAACTTGAAGAACAAAACAACCATATTTTCAGAATGGTACGCATTAGATTTAGTAAAAAATCAAGATGGAAGAATACTTGGTTGTGTTGCTTTTTCTATTGAAACAGGAGAATTAGCATATTTTAAAGCACGTGCTACAGTACTTGCAACTGGAGGAGGAGGACGCATTTATCAATCTACCACTAATGCCCATATCAACACAGGGGATGGAATTGGCATGGTGTTGCGAGCAGGAATACCTGCTCAAGATATGGAAATGTGGCAATTTCATCCCACCGGAATAGCTGGTGTCGGGATCTTAGTAAGTGAAGGATGTCGTGGTGAAGGAGGATATCTTTTAAATATTGCAGGAGAAAGATTTATGGAGCGTTATGCTCCTAATGTAAAAGATTTAGCCGGACGTGATGTGGTAGCTCGAGCAATTATGTTGGAAATTCAAGAAGGTCGAGGTTATTCGGGTCCATGTGGTCCTCATGTTAAATTAAAAATAGATCATTTGGGAAAAGAATTATTGGAATTACGATTACCTGGTATCTTAGAATTAGTGCGTACTTTTTCTTATATAGATCCCGTCAAAGAATTAATTCCAGTATTTCCTACCTGTCATTATATGATGGGTGGTATTCCTACAACGGTGCGTGGAGAAGTAATTACTGTAAACAATGCAGGTACAGATACGATAGTACCAGGTTTATTTGCAGTTGGAGAAACCGCTTGTGTATCAGTACACGGGGCTAATCGACTGGGTGGAAATTCTTTATTAGATTTAATCGTATTTGGGCATGCTACAGGAACATATATACAAGCATATTTGTCAGAAGAAGAATGGCCGGCGCGTGGGCCTACTGATTCTGATATAGAACGATCATTAGCTCGTTATATTCGCTGGAATAACAATAAATCGGGTGCAACAGAAAATCCAGTAACAATACGCCAAGATTTGCAGTCATGTATGCAAAACAATTTCTCTGTTTTCAGAGAAGAGCAAAAAATGCTAAAAGGATTGCAAGAACTAAAAGAAATACGTAACCGATTGAACTGCGCGATTCTATCAGATAAATCTTATACATTCAACACACAACGTGTTGAATGTTTAGAATTAGATAATTTATTAGAAACTGCTTATGTAACTGCTATGGCTGCTATTTTTAGAACCGAAAGCAGAGGAGCTCATAGTCGTTATGATTTTCCCACGCGTGATGATAAAAATTGGTTGTGCCATACGTTATATTTACCAAAAAATGATATTATGATTCGTCGTAATGTAAATATGCAACCAAAATTTCGTTCTCCTTTTCCTCCGAAAACTCGTGTTTATTAAAAAATGGAGTTTAAATATGCAAATTAAATTTTCCATTTACCGCTATCATCCTGAAATCAGTAAAAATGCCTGCATGAAAAATTATACACTTAATTTATCACATACAAAAAATATGACATTATTAGATGCCTTAATCAAATTGAAAGAACAAGATCCAACTTTAACATTTCGTCGTTCTTGCAGAGAAGGGGTATGTGGTTCTGATGGTATGAATATAAATGGCATAAACAATCTGGCATGCATTACTTCATTAAAGCAATTATATGATAGTCATCATCAGAATGCAATTGTAGTACGTCCATTATCTGGATTTCCAATAATTCGTGATTTAGTAGTGGATATGAGTCAATTCTTTCTTCAATATGAAAGAGTACAGCCGTTTTTAATACATGACCGTTCCAATCAACAACCTCAATTTCTTCATGAATATTTACAATCTCCAGAAGAACGCTCTAAATTAGATGGATCTTATGAATGCATATTATGTGCATGTTGTTCTAGTGCTTGCCCCTCTTTTTGGTGGAATCCAGATAAATTTATTGGTCCTGCTGGATTATTGGCTTTATATCGCTTTTTAATGGATAGCCGTGATACTAATGATCAAGAACGATTGGAACTCTTAAAAGATTCTTTTAGTGTTTTTCGTTGTCATAACATTATGAATTGCGTTAGTGTATGTCCTAAAAAATTAAATCCAGCCAAAGCTATAGGCCATATTAAAAGAATATTAGCAAAAAATTTAATTGGCATACATAACATTTAAGAGAACAACAATAATTATAAAGCACAATTTAACATAATGTACAAATAACAATCCAAATAAAATGAAATATATATCTATGCATGATTACAGTAGCTAATAACATTGAAAACCAATTACTTATAATATAGCAAATACTTTATTAAACTAATTACTTAATGTCGAGTATTTTAAAAAATAAATGTAATAAAATACAAGGATTTTAGAATGTATAGTGACACACTGAAAAATTGGTTAAATTCTTCTTATTTATCAAAAAATAATCAATCTTATATAGAACAAATTTATAAGGATTTTTTAAAAAATCCCAATTCCATCGATTCTAGTTGGATTGAAGTGTTTAAACAATTATCTGTTGAAAACAATTATAACGATCAATATTCTGATAATTTAAAAAATAACACGTGTTCTAAATTACAATACAACATTGCATCTCATGATTCACATGCACAAGCTAATAATTGTAGCAATATTACTTATATACAAATATTACAATTAATAAATTCTTTCAGAATATATGGACACCAATGCGCCGCATTGGATCCTTTACAATTACGGAACAGTGAATACAAAAATTATCTTTTAGACTTAGAGAGTTATAATTTCGTTTTAAAAAATCTTCAAAGAAAATTTGATATAACCCATTTTGGAATCAACAAAGAATCAATGACCTTGTTAGAAATATATGAATTTCTTAAAAAAACTTATTGTGGTCCTATAGGCATTGAGTATATGCATATTCTTGATATAAATATAATACTGTGGATTCAAAATCATTTTGAATCCACAGTAGGAATGCTGAACTTTCATGGTGAAGAGAAAAAACAATTTCTGCAAGAAATTGTTTCGGCAGAAGGAATAGAGCGTTATTTAGGAATAAAATTTCCAGGAGTTAAAAGATTTTCATTAGAAGGGGGTGATGTTTTAATCCCTATGCTAAAAGAAATTATACGTTACTCTGCTTGTCATCATAATATTAAAGAAATATTTTTAGGTATGGCTCACCGTGGTCGTCTAAATGTATTGATTAATATTTTAGGTAAAAATCCTCAAGATTTATTTGATGAATTTTCCAATAAACACCATGCTACTTGCAGTAGTGGCGACGTGAAATATCATCAAGGATTTTATTCAGATGTTACAGTTAATGGAGAGATCATACATTTATCTCTATTATGTAACCCTTCTCATCTAGAAATTGTTAGCCCAGTAGTCATGGGATGTACTCGAGCGCGGATTGATCAGTTGCTTAAAGAATCGATTCATCATGACGAAAAAAAATGCAATATCGTGCTCCCAATTACAATACATGGAGACGCAGCAATTAGTGCTCAAGGCATCGTTCAAGAAACTTTTAACATGTCTAAAACTCGTGCTTATGATGTAGGAGGCACAGTACATATTATTATTAATAATCAAGTAGGATTTACAACATCAAATATCCACGACATTCGTTCTACTCAACATTGTACAGATATCGCAAAAATGATACAAGCCCCTATATTCCATGTTAACGCAGATAATGTAGATGCAGTTGTTTATGTTACTCGCTCCGCATTAAATTTTCGCAGTGTGTTTAAACGTGATGTAATAATTGATCTAGTATGTTATCGTAGACACGGACACAATGAAGCTGACGAACCAAGTGTTACTCAACCTCTGATGTATAAAAAAATTCGTAATCATCCAACATTACTTAATATTTATTCTGATTTTTTAAATAAAAATGGAATTATAAAGAAAAATGAAATTTCTCAAATGATTAATACATATCGTGAAAAATTAGAAAAAAAATGTTGTGTTCTGAATAAATGGAAACCGGTGCATATTCGCGCTTCTTTACATACAAATAGCTTAAACAAAAATAAAAACATTCTGCATTCTAACAAAATAAACACCCAATACTTAAAAAATTTAGCCTATCGTATCAATGATATTCCATCGAGTGTCGCTATGCACTCTAGAGTAAAAAAAATTTATCATGAAAGAATAGAGATGGCTTTAGGTAATAGATTGTTTGATTGGGGAGCAGCAGAAGTGCTAGCATACGCTACTTTATTAGATCAAGGAATTTCTATTCGTTTATCTGGAGAAGACGCTGCTCGAGGAACTTTTTTTCATAGACATGCTGTGATACATGATCAAAATAATGGTACAAAATATATCCCTTTAATACACCTTATTAATAATAAAAAAGAAAATAAAAAAGGGTCTCTTTTTATTTGGGATTCAGTGTTATCCGAAGAGGCAGCTTTAGCATTTGAGTATGGTTACGCCAGTTTGGCAAATAATATGCTAATTATTTGGGAAGCGCAATTTGGAGATTTTTCTAATGGAGCGCAAATTGTCATCGATCAATTCATTAGTTCCAGTGAGCAAAAATGGGGCCAATTATGCGGTTTAGTAATGCTTTTACCTCACGGATATGAAGGACAAGGCCCGGAACATTCTTCTTCTCGTATGGAACGATATTTACAATTGTGCGCTGAACATAATATATACGTTTGTGTGCCTTCCACCCCAGACCAAATGTACCATATATTACGCCAACAAGCAACATGTGATATTAATTGTAAAAAACCACTAATTATTATATCACCAAAATCTCTATTAAGACATCCCATGGTAACTACTTCATTAGAAGATTTAGCATATGGATCATTTAAAACGGTCTTTAATGAAATAGATGATAATATCCTTTCAAATAAAATCAAACGTGTGATAATATGCTCTGGAAAGGTATATTATGATTTATTAATTCAACGACGTAAAAACGAACAATATAACATAGCTATTATTCGCATTGAACAACTATATCCTTTTCCTTATAAAAATATACAAGCTATTTTAGCTTCTTATTCAAATGTACAAGATTTTACTTGGTGTCAAGAAGAACCTAAAAATCAAGGTGCTTGGTATTACATACAACATTGTTTTCATAACATAATATCTGAAAATGTTACATTAAATTATATAGGACGTCCTGATGCTGCTGCACCTGCAGTAGGATATTTTTCAGTACATCAACAACAACAAAAAAAATTAATTGACGATGCATTAAATCTAAGTTAATTTTTTTTTAAAAAGGATAGAAAATGAGTAGTATTGACATTGTGGTTCCGAATTTACCCGAGTCAGTTGCAGACGCTACTGTTGCTGTTTGGCATAAAAAATCAGGAGATACGGTTAAACAAGATGATATTTTACTGGAAATAGAAACAGACAAAATTATGTTAGAAGTTCCTGCGCCAAGCACAGGAATTTTAGAATCAATTTCAGAACAAGAGGGATCAACAGTAGTATCCGGACAAATTTTAGGACGTCTAAATATTGATCATATCGTTTCTCAAAAAGATACAAAAAAAATATTTCAAGATCAAAAATCTATTACATCAATAGCATCTCAAGAACATATTCTCACTCGAGATAACGAAAATCATAACATTTTAACTCCGTCTATTCGCAAATTAATAACAGAGCATAATTTACAGCTAAAAAATATTCAAGGAAGTGGGATAAAAGGACGTCTAACTCGTCAAGATATAGAGTCACATATTCATTCCGAAAAAAAATTACATGATACTGATCAACAAAATAATGAAAATATAGCGCATCGTCACATAAAAAATACGAAAAACGATCGCAAAGAAACACGTATTATAATGAATCGATTACGAAAAAAAATCTCAGAACGCCTATTAGCTGTTACTAATACTACAGCTATGTTAACTACTTTTAATGAAGTAAACATGCAACCCATCATAAAACTGCGAAAAAAATATGGAGAATTATTTGAAAAACGTTATGGAATTACATTAGGAATCATGTCTTTTTATGTAAAAGCAGTTTTAGAAGGTTTGAGACATTTTCCTGAAATTAATGCATCCATTGATGGAGAAGAAATTGTATATTATCATTATTTTGATATAAGTATTGCAGTATCTACAGTACGTGGTTTAATTACCCCAGTATTACGAGATGTCGATACATTAAGCATGTCCGATATAGAAAAAAATATAAAATATTTAGCTGAAAAAGGGAGAGACGGAAAACTAACGATTGAAGAATTAAGCGGAGGTAATTTTACCATTACTAACGGTGGAGTTTTTGGATCATTAATGTCTACTCCTATTATTAATCCTCCACAAAGCGCAATTCTTGGTATGCATGCAATAAAGGACCGACCCATAGCTCAAGATGGACAGATAGCAATATTACCTATGATGTATTTAGCATTATCATATGATCATAGATTAATAGATGGAAAAGATTCGGTAAGATTTCTAGTATACATTAAAGAGTTGTTAGAAGATCCAACACGCTTGTTTTTAGAAATATAATAATACAACCTATATAAATACTTTTTATATTCTTATATTTTAATAAATTAATACGTTATATTAACTAAATTATTATCTTAATCTTAAGCAATCACAATACGTACGATCACATATTATGAACTTATATGAATATCAAGCAAAAAAATTAATGGCAAAATACAATTTACCTGTTTTGACAGGTTGTGTGTGTGTTACTTTAAATGATATAGAGCATTATATTGTATCGAATAGCATAGGTCATGGCCCATGGGTAGTAAAATGTCAAGTGCAAGCAGGAGGACGCGGGAAATCAGGAGGAGTGTGTATTGTACACTCCACGAAAAATATATTATCTTTTGCTAATAAATGGCTTGGTAATAGATTGATAACATATCAAACTACCGATACCGGGGAATTAGTGACTTCTATTTTAATAGAACCAGCTGTGAAAATTGTTCAAGAATTTTATTTAAGCATATCAATTGATAGAGATGAATCCCAAATAATATGTATGGCTTCTACGCAAGGTGGTATGAACATTGAAATTACAGAACAAAAAACATCTAATTTTATCCATAAAATTGTCATAAATCCTTCAGTCGGAATATATCCTTATCAAGGACGGGTATTAGCATGTAAATTAGGTTTATCTGGAGGTAAAATAAATCAATTTTCCAGAATTGTTGTCAGCATAACACGCATGCTGCTGGAAAATGACCTAACGTTAATTGAAATTAATCCATTAGCTATTACTGATGATGATCGTTTTTGTTGTTTAGATGCCAAAATGATTGTAGATCATAATGCTATATTTAGACAATCAGAATTATTAAATATATGCTCGATAAATAAACCAATCGATATACTGAATTGTATCAATTACATTCCCTTAGAGGGAAATATTGGCTGTATGGTCAATGGCGCTGGATTAGCGATGGCTACTATGGATGTAATTAAATCATTGGGAGGGATTCCTGCTAATTTTTTAGACATCGGGGGGGGCGCTAATAAAGAATGCATAATATCATCTTTTAATATGATTTTAAAAGATGCTAAAGTGCAAGCGATACTTGTAAATATTTTTGGAGGAATTGTATGCTGTGATTTAGTTGCTGAATGCATCATAACTGCATTGTCCAGATATACCACAAAACATATTCCTATCGTGGCTCGGTTAGAAGGAAATAATTCTACATTAGGTTCTAATCGATTAATTAATAGCAAACTCAATATTATTGTTACCGATAATTTAATTTATGCAATTCAACAAATTGTAACTGCGGTGAAATTAAAAAATGTCAATTTTAGTTAACAAAGATACAAAAATAATTTGTCAAGGACTGACTGGTAAGCACGCCAGTTTTCATTCTCAACAAGCATTAAACTATGGTACTAAAATAGTAGGCGGAGTTACCCCTGGAAAAGGGGGAAGCACCCATCTTGGATTGCCAATATTTAACACTGTTGGTGAGGCAATAAATAGCACTAATGCGACGACTTCTATTGTTTATGTACCCGCTCCTTTCTGTAAGGATGCAATTTTAGAATCAATTCATGCCGGTATTAAATTAATTGTTTGTATTACCGAGGGGATTCCAATATTGGACATGTTATTAATAAAACAACAATTAAAAAAACATAACACATGTATGATGATTGGACCAAATTGTCCAGGAATCATGACTCCAAGCCAGTGTAAACTTGGAATCATGCCAAGTGATATCTATAACCCAGGTTGCGTAGGAATTATATCCAGATCAGGTACCTTAACATATGAAGTAGTAAAACAAACAACTGACCTGGGATTAGGTCAGTCCACATGCGTCGGCATTGGAGGTGACCCGATACTTGGTTCTGATTTTATTGATATATTATCATTATTTGAACAAGACCCTCAAACATCATTAATGGTAATGATTGGTGAAATAGGAGGTAGATCTGAAGAAAAAGCAGCAACATATATTAATAAATATATTAAGAAACCAGTGATTGCATATATTGCTGGAACTACTGCTCCTAAAGGGAAACGTATGGGACACGCAGGCGCTATTATTTCTGGAATTGGTAGTACCGCTCATGAAAAATACGAGATTTTATCCAAATCAGGAGTACATATCGTAGATAACTTTGTTAACATTGGTCAATTTATTAAATCCATTGATAAACAACAATACACATAATATATATAAACAACATATACGCATATACCTGCACATTAACATTAATATTAATAGTAAGTGAGACATGATTAGTGTTGTTTTTATTATATCCAGATGGATAATATAATCGCTTTTTATTTTATCTTATTTCACTTTTTAGATAAAATTGAGTCATATTTTACTATAATATATTTTTTAAAAACTACATGTTATTTAACAGATTATTTTATAAGAATTATCTTTTATTAACTGTTATGTGTGTACGATTATGTTATCTTAGGAATTAAATTACTTTCGTAATAATAAAGATTATCTATGACAATCATATTGTTATTCCCCTTATACAATATTTAAATTTAAATTAATTGGTATGAATATTTTTGACTTATTTTTAGAAATTAATATTTTAGTACAAATTAGTATATTTGTATTAATTGGATTTTCCGTTTTATCTTGGAGTATTATCTTTCATCGTATCTTCGTGCTAAGTGCAGCACAGCGAAAATTAAAAGTATTTGAAAACGAATTTTGGTCTGGAATAGATTTATCTAGTTTATATCAAAAAGCTGCAGCTCGTCGTAATAAATTAAATGGGGCTGAACAAATTTTTTATGTAGGATTTAAAGAATTTTCTAAGTTATATCAAACAAAACATTGTTCACCTGAAACAATGATGTCTAGAACACTGGATAATATGCATACTGCAATAAATATAGAGTTAAAATCGTTAGAAGATTATATTCCACTAATAGGTACAATTGGATCCATTAGTCCATATCTTGGCTTATTTGGAACTGTATTAGGGATTATACACGTTTTTATAGAACTAGGTAAAACAACGACTAACAATGTTGCCAATCAGATGATTCATATACAAATTATTGCACCAGGTATTGCTGAATCATTAATTTCTACAGCAATTGGCTTATTTGTAGCGATTCCAGCGGTTATAGCATTTAATTACTTAACTGCACAAATAAACAATATGGATCAAGATTATAACAACTTTATAGAAGAATTTATTACGATTCTATATCATCAGATTTTTTTTAATATTGATTCTGCGTTAAATAAGGAAAATCAATATGAAGAGAAAGCGTATCAGAAACACGATTAAGTCTGATATTAATATCATACCGTTTTTAGATATATTATTAGTTCTTTTAATGATCTTTATGTTGATGCCATCTAAATGGATACAAAGCTTTGAAGTAAATCTTCCAAATAGTCCAGCAACACCAAATATTATTAACAATGAAAAACTTATAATTACTATTGAAATTTTAGGAATGGGATTTTATAATCTCATTATTAATAATAAACATGTAGAAAAAGTGCGTTTAGACCAAATTTCATCAGAAATAAGTCATCAAACACACATCGCTCCTAATATAATGTGTCTGATCGCAGCTTCAAAAACTGTAGAATACGACGAAATAATTAAAGTATTGAATTTATTAAATCGCATCGGTATACATTCAATTGGAATGATAACAAATCCTTCTGTTTGAATACAGAACGATATTCTTGCATAACTTGGATGATAATTATTGAATTTATTTAGTAGATATTACAAAAAATTTAGATCTGCTGTTATGATATCAATCATTGTACATGTGATCGTTGCTTTGTTGCTATATAAACACATAATAAAAAAACAACAACAATACACTACTAAAATAGCTAATAACAAAAATTCAATTAATACCTTTATTCATAACTCTAACCCGGAAACAGAAAAAAACAACAACACACAAGATCAATCAAATCGATTCAAAATAACAGAAACACAACATCCATTGGCAGGACCAACGTTACCTAACACCCTTAAAAAGAAAAATCAGAATACTGTAGAAAAAAATATACTAATACATGATACATTAAATTATCAATCTCATGACTCTAATGAACTCAGTAATTTACTGAATACATTAATTAATAAAAAAAAATCTATAGAAAATAACAAAGAATTTAAATTAAACTTGACAACAAAAAAAAATGATAATGAAAATAATATTTCAAATGAAATTATTAAAAATAACGAAATTAATATATATAAGCGTATGATCAGTGAATCAATACAACAAAAATTTTATAATTTTTCGCATTATGTTGGTAAACAATGCAATCTACGCATCAAATTAGCACCTGACGGCACGTTATTATCAGTAACCGCTATATCTGGAGATTACGATCTATGCCAAGCAGCAATTATCGCCGCTAAATTAGCAAAAATTCCTAAACCACCAAATTCAGATGTTTACGAAATATTTAAAAACACAATATTAAATTTTTCTCCTCAATAAACAAAATATTTACACATTTAAAAAATAATAATAATATATTGGTCCATTAAATAATCTACTTTCATTATAAAATTCGCATGTATTTAATAATTAGAAAAACTCATAAACTACCACATTGGTTGCAAAAAATATCTTTGTCAATAGTGTTAATTATATTTTTATGGAAACCTGCGCTACTTGCAGATATGCATATCGAAATTACATGCGGAGTAAATGCTGCACACCCCATTGCTGTAATACCTTTTACATGTATTAGTAATCAGTATAACAAATCAATATCAATTGAAGATATAGCATCAATAATAGCTGCTGACTTACGGAATAGCAGCAAATTCAATACTATTCCCGTAGAATATTTACCACATAAACCTACTAAAGTATCCGATGTCATCCCAACTTTTTGGGAGAAACTGGGTATTAACATTATTGTGTTAGGAACAATACATATAAACTACGATGAAAGTTATATTATTTCATATCATTTAATAGATACTTCTAGCAACCCTCCGTTAATAATATCAGAAAATCAATATTCAGTGGAAAAAAAATGGCTACGTTATGTAGCCCATTCTATAAGCAATGAAATTTTTGAAAAGTTAACCGGTATAAAAGGTGCATTTTGTACACGTATTGCTTATGTTTTGCGCATTCATAATGATCAATATCCTTATGAGTTATATATTTCTGATTACGATGGTCATAATCAAATTTCAATTTGCCGATCGACAGAACCGTTAATGTCTCCAGCTTGGTCTCCAGACGGAAAAAAAATTGCTTATGTTACCTTTGCCTCCGGCCATTCAGAACTTGTTATTCAAGCATTGAACACTGGATTAGTTAATAATATTGTTAGTTTCCCGCGCCATAATGGTGCCCCTGCTTTTTCTCCCGACTGCAAAAAACTAGCCTTTTCTTTATCCAAAACAGGTAGTTTAAATTTATATATTATGGATTTAGAATCTGGAGAAATTAAACAATTAACTAAAAATAGAAACAATAATACCGAACCTAGTTGGTTTCCGGATAATCAAAATATAGCCTATACTTCAGACCAAGGAGGCAGTCCACAAATATATAAAATTAATATTAAAACTACTGAAATTCAAAGATTATCTTGGCTACATACTAGTAATCAAAATCCAAATGTTAGTTCAGATGGGACATTTATAATCATGGTTAATAGACATCAAGGAAAACAAAATATTGCTAAATTAAATTTATTAACTGGACAAGAAGAAATATTAACAGATACACTGTTAGCTGATACTCCTAGTATAGCTCCCAATAATACTATGGTACTATACAGTAGTATTAATAAGGATTTAACAACAACATCCAATTTAGAATTAATCTCTATTGATGGCCATTTTAAAGCTCATATACAAGGAAATCAAGGAGATGTAAGATTTCCAACTTGGTCTCCATTACATTTAGAATAAGATAATAGCTATTTTCATTACAATTAACATTTTAAAAATAATGAACAATGGATATATAAATGAAACCAAACAATTTTTTTGAACAATTAATATTCGCGATAAGTGTGAGCGTGGTAATAACTGCATGTTCTTCATTATCTCAGTACGATAATACTACTCCTAATCAAAAAAATGTTGAATTAAATCATTTTAAACATACTAGTACAAAAAATAATAGAGTAGTCGATGAACAAGTACAATTAAAAACACAAGAATTAAAATCCAACAATGTTATTTATTTTCCTTTAGATCAATATGACATTCCTTCTAATTTTTTTTACTCATTAAACATCCATGCCAATTTTTTATATAATAATCCATTGCAACATATTAAAATTGAAGGTCATGCTGATGAACGTGGTACTCCGGAATACAATATTGCATTGGGTGAACGTCGAGCTAACTCTGTAAAATCGTACCTCCAAAGTAAAGGTGCATTATCTGAACAAATGTTAACTATATCTTATGGTAAGGAAAAACCAGCTGTATTAGGACAAAACGAAGAAGCTTACTCTAAAAATAGACGTGTTGTATTAATATATAAATAATATCCATATGATTAAATATATACTATTTCTATGTAAATTAGATATAATCATCGTAATGATGATATATTTTAATATTACAAATAATAATATTGCATATGCTAAAGATGTAAATCATAAGATAGATAGCAATCAGCGTATTAATCAATTACATCAGATATATGACGCACATAGTCAATGCTTAATTCAAATGCAGCAACAATTATCTGAAAATCAACGAGATATTGATATTTTACGTGGATATATTCAAGATATGCAACATCACATATCAGAAATTGTAAATAATCAATCAGCATCACCTCAACATACCAATAGTATTCCAAATAAACGTAACAATATACATTATTCTAGCAATATTCCTGATAAATTATCCAGTCACTCAAACATTCAAAAACCAAAAAAAATGAATAATGAAATGATAATAGATGTAGATACTGCGTATAAACAAGCAGTATCATTAGTATTAGAAAAAAAACAATATAATCAAGCAATAGAGGCTTTCCAGAATTTTATAAAAAATCATCCAGAATCAATCTACCAATCGAATTCGCATTATTGGCTAGGACAGCTTTATTACAATAAAGGCAACAAACATGACGCTGCTCGGCATTTTGCGTTAGTCGTAAAGAATTATCCTAAATCATTAAAAGCATCAGATGCATTATTAAAAATCGGTATTATCATGCAAGAAACAGAACAAAAAGACAAAGCCAAAACAATATATAAACAAGTAGGCAAATTATATCCTAACAGCAACGCAGCAAAACAAGCTCAAAAACGTCTAATACACCTATCATAGTAATAAATTATTGTTTAAAATAAATTTTTTATCTTTCGTGGAAAATACAAAACAAATAAAATCTATTTTAATTTTTTAATTCTAGTTGACACAAAGTTTTTCTTCCAAAATAATAAAAACAACAACCTTATACACTGCAATCCCAATTATTTATCAAGTTGCAGCAATTCAATCAACTATTATAATTGTAATGATGTTATTTTATTTATTCTTGACTAATACTTTTATAGTATCTATACAAAAATTGAAATATTTGGAGATAACAGATATTTTTAATAGAAACAATACAATCTAAATATAATTCTATGTATATAGATATCACAATTTAATATGTGTATTGCCATATATACAATGAATCAATCTAACTCATTATATTAAATGTCATATTTAATATTAAACAAACCAATTAATTTATATACTAAACAAAAACACATACTCATATGATATATGAGTATGTGTTTTACTCACAAAAAATTAAAAAATGTTTAGAATAAGTAAATGTTTTTTGTTTAAAAAATATTTAATATATCTAAAATCTTTCTAAAATCTGTAGATTTCATTACTCAAGATGAATATTCATGATAAATAATCATATAATTCAAAAATAATCACAAACAATCATAACAAATTTAAAAAAAGATCCTATCTCACGTTATCTGTCTTTAACGTTCCCCATTATACACTTTACTTAAAAAAGTATATTATAAATTTTTAAGATTATCAGTTAACAATCTGATAAAACAAACATCGGAAAATAACAAAATAAAAAAGTTTTTGTGTTTTTATTATACTTATAATAAGACAGAATCTAAAATCGTATTATTTTATAATGATAAACCTTGTTTTATACTTACCAACAACATACCTAAACGGGTAGTTTTATCCGATTATAATTTCTATATTCTTAACACGAATATATAAAACACAGATATATTTATATAAATTTACTATTAATCTATAAGTACATATAAATTATATTTATAAAAAATTATGTTTTACCCGATCATCATCATATAAGAATGAATAATCTTATTGTATACTCATTTGCAATTCAACGCCATAATACTAACCCACATAGGACCCTTTCCCGATGAATAACGAGACAACATAGTTAATTTTCCATTATCTGAATTAATCTTATATAAAGAGATATAATTTGATTTTTGACCTGCGGCCACTAAAAACTTTCCCTGATAGTCAATTGCAAAACCACGCGGCTGTTCCTCAGTGAGTTGATAACCAACAAATTTCAATTTTTTTGTTTTTTTAGAAATCTCCAAACAACTAATAATATTACTAGATCTATCAGAACAATATAACCAACGCCCATTAGGAGTAATATGTATATCAGCTGCCCAACATCGGTTAATGCTGATATTTTTTGGAATTATACTTACTGTTTGAACGATACTTGGATTTTTTTGAAAATTATCATATTTTATAACATCAACAGTACTCGTTAATTCATTAATGACATATGCGTAACAATCGAAATCATAGAAAGTCATATGACGTGGACCAGAACCAATATTAATTTTAATAATAGATGGATCGTATGGTGTCAACATTCCAAACGAATTTATGTTAAATAACCTAATAGCATTCTCCTGCAGACAAGGAACCCAAAGTAATGTTTTGAATTTATCTATATTTGCAGAATGACACCCTAACAGACCTTCTATAATTTGTATAGGACTACTAAGAAGCATTCCTGACATACTTATAGGAATCACACTTACCGTGTGATTCCTATAAGATGTGCAATACAAAAATGTACCCTTTTTGTCGCTAATCAAATGAGTGGGACTACTAAGGATCTCAATTGTCCCATTATCCGTTAATAACCCCATCTGATTGATACAATAAGTAGTAATTCCGAAATTGGGACGTATTCCAACATATAAAAATCGTTTATTAGGATGCACAGCCATAGGTTGTGCATGTCCGTGAGTATATATCACCTGCATTAATTCTAGTAGCCCATGAATACTATCTAATTTCCAAACATGAATTTGCTGACTTTCCGGGCTCACTACATAAACAATTTGTATCATATATTTATTCATTTTACGACAATAAATCAAAATATAAATAAAAAACAATATTATATGTGACCGTATTTCAGTATGGGACTACAAACCTATTTTAATTTTTTATATAATTCATAAAAATTGTCACTTTTCAACTACATTAAAATAAAAATATTATTTGTATATGCACATATTAACAGTTTAAGTTTATTTCGATATTACGCATCACACAATTAAATAGCTAATCGAAAACAAGCAGTATATAATATACTTCGTATATTCGTAAACAAAAAAATAAGAGAACAAATTATGCATGTAACTAAATTAGTTTTAATAAGACACGGAGAAAGTCAATGGAACAAAGAAAATCGATTCACTGGATGGGTTGATGTAGACTTATCAGAAAAAGGACGTTCTGAAGCGCAATGCGCTGGTAAAATATTAAAAAAAAATGGATTTCTTTTTAATTATGGATATACTTCAGTATTAAAACGAGCAATTCATACTTTATGGATCATATTAGATCAGTTAGATCAGGCATGGCTACCGATAGAAAAATCTTGGCGACTAAATGAACGTCATTATGGGGCACTGCAAGGACTAAATAAAGATGAAGCCATAAAAGAATATGGCTACAAAACAATTCAAAAATGGCGCCGCAGTTTCAATGTTATTCCTCCAAACGTTTGTGGAAATAACCAATTTATTGCAACAAATGACAATCGTTATGCTAACATCAGTAGTGATGAATTACCTAGTAGTGAAAGTTTAGAACTAACCTTAAAAAGAGTACTCCCTTGTTGGAACCGATCCATAATACCTCATATTAAAAAAGATCAAACAATTATTATCGTTGCCCATGGCAACTCCATACGTGCTATAATAAAGTTTCTTAATCGCTTAAATGAATCAGAAATATTTCACATTAATGTGCCAACAGGTGTTCCATTAATATATGAATTTGACAAGAACGCAGATCCCATTCAACATTATTATTTAAAATAATTATTTAAACAATAATTTATTTTCGGTTATTATTTTTGATAAAGTAAGATATACAATTATTTAATGTTCATTTAAACTTCACATTCATTTTTAAAATGATGTTATAAAACATTTTGTTGATCACATGATTTGCTTACGATATAATGTACGTAAATTTTTTATTTCAATTATTTTTGAAGGTGATAAGTATGGATCAATTTCCCCGTTTTCAAAACACAGCGTCAGAACAAGTCAATAACGCAATACAGCCGTATATCTTGCAAGTATTTGGGTGGATGTCTTGCGGATTATTGTTGACAGCTTTTGTTGCTTGGTACGCTTCTCGAACTCCGGCAATACTTCAATTATTATTTTCTAACCAAATAATATTTTTTAGTCTAATTATTGGTCAACTAGCATTAGTATTTGTTCTGTCTGGTATGGTAACACGATTAAGTGGTTCTTTAGCAACTACCTTATTTATGTTGTATTCAATGTTAACAGGTTTAACCTTATCCAGTGTATTTATACTGTATACTACGTCGTCCATATCTAGCGCGTTTGTCGTGACGTCCGGTATGTTCGGAGCAATGACATTATATGGATATACTACTAAACGAGATTTAAGCAGTTTTGGTAATTTATTATTTATGGCACTAATTGGTATAGTACTAGCCTCAATGGTTAATTTATGGTTGAAAAATACAGCTTTAATGTGGCTCATTACATATGTTGGCGTTATTATATTCGTCGGTTTAACTGCGTATGATACTCAAAAACTCAAATCTATAGGAGCATCTTTATCTATAGATAATCATGATCAATTTCGTAAATACTCGATTATAGGAGCGTTAACTTTATATTTAGATTTTATTAACTTATTTTTAATGATAGTTCGTATTTTTGGAAATCGCCGTTAACAATAAATAGCTGCATATAACAACAATAGCTCGGACTATTGTTTTTATAAAAACAATAGTCCGAGCTATTGTTGTTAACTACCCCCAAAATTTTTTAAGATAACACACTAAATTTGAAATAAAAACTTCAATATATCCCCATCCTTCACACAATAATCTTTACCTGCATAACATATTCTACCAACTTTCTTTACACCTAATTCCCCACAATAAAAAATAAAATCATCGAACTTAATAATTTGAACACGAATAAAACCCTTTTTAAAATCACTATGTACTTTTTTAGCTGCTTCTAATGCAGTCATTCCAGCTACATATATCCAAGCACGTGTCATATGTGAATTAATGGTAAAAAAAGTACGTAAATCCAACACAGAAAAAATGACACTAACTATATCATACAATATGTCTTTTTGCTGTTTCATAGCTACTTTAACACAATCGTCTCTATTTTTTAATAAAGATAACATTGCACAACATGAGATTAATGGTATGTTATCATTAGATGCCAATGCGCGCAATTTATTTAAATAGATATTATTCGTAACAGATTTTTCATCAATATTAGCAAAATAAACAATTGGTTTGTTAGTTAAAAAATTAAATTTTTCAATATTCGTTCTTTCTGTCTTAGAAAAATGTACCCTCCTCAAAAGAATTCCTTCATATAAATAATCCAAACATTTTTTTAATACGAATAGCTGCTGTTCAATATTTTCATTAATAAGTTTATATTTTTTTTGTAAAGTGCAAATACTTTGTTCGCACTGAGAAATATCAAATAATATAAGTTCGGTATTAACAATGTCCACATCTCTACAAGGATTTATATCATTAAAAACATGAACAGTTTGGTTATCATCAAAACAACGTACCACATGACATAATACTTTTGTTGTTCGAATATGATTTAAAATTTTACTGCCTAGACCAATACCTTGAGCAGCCCCTTTTATTAAACCAGCAATATCTACAAATTTAATCTTACCATGTACTGTTTCATGTGATGAAACAATATCTGTTAATTGATATACACGCAGATCAGGTATCTGAACCACAGATATATTGGGATGAATAGTACAAAATGGGAAATTAGCTATTTTAACAGGTGTATTAGTCAATACGCTAAATACAGTAGATTTACCCACATTCGGTAATCCGATAATACCACAATCAATTTGCATAAAATTTTTTAACAATCAACAAAAATATATATTAAAATTTACTGTCGCAACCAATATTTTATAATTAAAATTAAACATTTTTAAATTAACATTTCCATAAAACATCAGGCTTATAGGAATGTAGTTGATTCATAACTTTAATAAATTTTTTATTAACTATACTTTCAGTATGTAGTATTGCTTCATTAATTACATGGTTAATCCTATATTTTTCATAAATAGTTGGTTTATTTAACACAAAATCAATGACTTTACTTTTGTTACCAGGATGACCTATCCCAATACGTAAACGATAAAAATCATATTTATTATGAAGTTTAACAATAACATCCTTTACGCCACGATGACTGTTATTAACGTTTTTACCTAATTTAATTCGCATTGCACCAGGTGGTAAATCAAGATCATCATGTGCAACCAATATTTCCTGTGGACATAATTGATAAAAATCAACACATTTAGATATTGAAAGGCCATTATTGTTCATATGCGAATCTGGTATTAATAAATGCACAATATTGGTTTCTAATTTTAATCGCCCAACATATCCACACAATATAGTATTTTTACTTAGTATTACTTTGTATCTTGTTGCCAAAGATTTAACATATCTGGAACCAAAATTATGCCTGGTATTAAAATAACTCGTTTCAGAATTTCCTAATCCAGCAATGAGCTTAATAGTCATTATTATATACACCACTACGCAATTTTATAAATTTAAATGTAATTAACCCCAATATTTACGTTATAAATATATTTTTACTTGAACACACATACATACATTAAAAATCATTTGATATTTTCATCATATATACTTTAGTATTATATTAAATCCTCTATCATTAAAATGATAGTAAAACGATTAACATGAAGAAAATACAATATGTATATAAATTAATATTTTTATATACACAACATAATCTTATTAATGATCAAACATAGCAGAAATTGATTCCTCATTGCTAATACGTCGAATTGTTTCAGCAAGCATACCAGATAAAGTTAATACACGCACATTAGATAAAGATTTTATTTTTGGTTTTAATGGAATAGTGTCACAAACAATAATTTCATCTATCATAGAATTTTGAATATTCTCATAAGCATCTCCAGAAAAAATTGGGTGGGTAGTGTACGCAAATACTCGGCGAGCTCCTCTTTCTTTCAAAACATCTGCAGCTTTACACAATGTTCCTCCGGTATCAATCATATCATCTACCAATATACAGTCACGATTACATATATCTCCAATAATATGCATAACTTGAGAAATATTAGCGCGAGACCTTCGTTTGTCTATAATTGCCATATCAGTATCGTTAAGTAATTTTGCAATAGCACGAGCACGTATTACTCCTCCAATATCTGGGGATACTACAATAGGATTATTAAAATTCTGTTTCGTCATATCTTCCAATAAAATTGGACTCCCGAAAACATTATCTACTGGCACATCAAAAAATCCTTGTATTTGTTCGGCATGTAAATCTACCGTTAAAATACGATCCACTCCTACATTAGATAAAAAATTTGCTACAACTCTAGAGGTAATAGGTACTCTAGCAGATCGCACTCTTCGATCTTGACGAGCGTATCCAAAATAAGGAATTACAGCAGTAATTCTAGCGGCTGACGCACGTTTTAATGCATCAACCATAACAATTAATTCCATTAAATTATCATTCGTTGGAGCACAAGTCGATTGAATAATAAACACATCTCCACCACGCACATTTTCATTAATTTGAACACTTACTTCTCCATCACTAAAACGACCAACAGAAGCCTTACCGAGATTAATATATAATCTATTAGCAATACGCTGGGCTAATTCTGGAATAGCATTTCCAGTAAACAGTTTCATATTTAGAAACATCTCATAATTTTATATTTGCTAATACTATTAAGTATTTATATCATTAATAATGACGATGATAGTAAGGCATTTATTAACATAAAAAAATTATACTACTATATGTAGTATATTTTAATAATTTTTGATGTAATGGAGATAGATTTATTCCTCGTGTTATAATACTGTTGATCCATGATGGTAAATAACTTTGAACTTGATAAGCAAGATGTTCAGTCTTAAATTCAGAAAAAATACAAGACCCTGTTCCTGTCAGTCGTGCTAATGCGAATTGCGACAAACACGCAAAAAACATCTTTATTTCAGGAGATATTTTTTTTATAACTTCTTCGAAATCATTATGAAATGAAACAGACAATAACTCTCTCATCGAACGAAACGGAGAATAACAATGACTCTCTAATTCATACATTTGAAAACCCCACGAAGTACTAATTCGAATCGGCGGAACAAGAATGAGGTACCATTTGTTAGGAACAAAAACCGGTGTTAATATATTTCCAATACCTTCAGCAAATGCTGAACGCCCGTACAGAAAAACTGGCACATCAGCTCCTAGCATCAAACCTAAATACATTAAAACATGTTTGTTCAAATAGCATCGCCATTGTTGATTAAGTACCATTAATACAGTTGCCGCATTAGAAGAAGCGCCTCCTAAACCAGAGCCGATAGGCAATACTTTATCAAGAAAAATATCTGCACCGAATACCGGCTTTTTATTTGGCCAACAATAATATTGTAATAATTTTGCTGCTCGTATAATTAAATTATCACGACATACCAAATCATTCATAATAGTAAATAATCTAATTCTACCATTATTTGTGACAAATATTTTGATCGTATCACCATACTCAATCAATTGAAACAATGTCTGTAAGTAATGGTAACCGTCTGAACGACGTCCAGTTACGTATAAAAATAAATTGAGTTTTCCTGGAGAGGGCCATTGATAATTCATCGTACATTCCAATTATTAATTACTAGCTTAATATGATGTTGATCATAATACGCATCCAAGACTTTAGGTAAAATTGGTATACTATTAGTATAATAATGACGATAATATATGGATATATTTTTATTGCCATAACAACAATTTACATGAGATAAGCAGCCGATAGTATTCAGATTATATTCTACATTACTACCAGGTAATCCAATTATCCATTGTTGTAATTGTTTCAAAAAATAGTTGAAATCCACAATCCATTTTTGTATTTCATTTTTAAAATCATTATTTTTATAAATTATACCATTTAAAATACAAACAACTCCATTTTCTACAGATATAGAAATGATAGTTAACCCAAAAATATTAAATAATTTCATGCAATAATTATTATCATTATTATGAATCCAAATAAACCTAAAATGCATCTTCTTTTGGTGATTAACTGAATAAATAATAGTACCTTGTGTTTGATAATAAAATATCCGGGATATTGATTTCTTATGATTATTCCACATACATACCAATTTATCTTCATACAAACCAAAATTATGATGATAAACACAGGAAACACAGATCAACATCACTATACCAAACACTCTAAAACACCTATGCTGATACATTTAAATATTAAAATTTAAAAAACTATTTGCGAAAACATAAATTTTATTTATTTCATTCACGTTAAAATTCATATCTTAAATGTAATCATCTATCTACTAATCAAGAAAAATAATGTTTTGAATTATCTAAATATTTATTAAATTTTTTTTTATTTAACATTTTTAAAAAACACACAATTTTTTTCTATTTAATTCTTTAAATTCCAATATTTTAACTTTCACTATTTATTCAGATATTTATGTGTATACATATTACTTTATTAAGTAAATAATCATAATGATCAAGGATCATTTAAATTAATAAAAAATTTAAACACTTTTTTGATAATATTAATTATATATACAAATACAATCCTTAATGATTATTGAAAATCTATTTAATAATAAATATTTATTACTCACAAGGTACATATGTTTTAAAAAATAAAAATTAAATTATTTTATAAATAAAAAATATATGATACCATTCTGGTATGTTGATACTTTAATATTATTTATAAACAAACGTGTATAGTTATATTAGTATTCACATGCAAATATAGTCTAAATATAATTTATGGCATATAAAAAAAATCAATAATATCTTCAAAAACGCAATATATACTTAAATTATATTGGTAATTATTGATGTTATCAATTTTTATCTAAACAAAAATCCAGCTCTCCTTAAGATAAAGATATATGAATCCTATCATTGTCAATAAACTAATAGCTTTACAGGAACGTTTTAATGTATTAGAAAAATTACTCAGTAAACCCAATGCTGTTGATGACAAAAAACGTTTTTGTATATTAGCTAAGGAACACGCTCGACTATCTGAAATAGTTGTTTGTTTTGAACGTTGGTTAGATATAAAACAAGAAATAATTGATACAAAAAAATTGCTTACAGATATAGATATGCATGATATCGCGCAAGATGAGCTAAAAAAATTCTACTTAAATCGGAATGATATTGAAAAGAACTTAAAAATACTACTATTACCTACTGATTCCAATGATAAGCTAGGTTGTTTTATTGAACTACGAGCTGGAACTGGCGGAAAAGAAGCAGCAATTTTTACAGGAGAATTATTTCGAATGTATGCTCGTTATTCAGAGGTTCGTCGATGGAAAATGGAAATTATCAATGCTACTTATGGAGAATGCGGTGGTTATAAAGAAATTATTACTAAAATTCCTTATAAAGGTGCATATAGTCTCTTAAAATTTGAATCTGGAGGACATCGTGTTCAAAGAATACCACATACTGAATCTCAAGGTCGCATTCATACTTCCACTTGCACAATCGCTGTAATTCCAGAGATACCAGATATCGAATTACCTAGTATTGATCCTCATGATTTAAGAATCGATACCTTTCGATCATCAGGTGCAGGAGGACAACATGTAAATACTACCGATTCAGCAATTCGTATTACCCATGTACCAAGTGGATTGGTTGTGGAATGCCAAGACGAACGCTCACAACATAAAAATAAAGCCAAAGCATTATCAGTACTGGGTTCGCGATTGCATGCTATTGAAACGAAACGTCGACAACAAGAAGTATCCTACACCCGGCGTAACTTACTAGGTACTGGAGATCGGTCTGATCGAATTCGTACATATAATTTTCAACAAGGCCGAATTACTGATCATCGTATTTCTTTTACATCATATAAATTAAATGAAATAATGAACGGAGAATTAGATATCTTGATACAACCTATCATTAATCAACATCAATCTGATCAACTTAATAAATTATTAGAGTTAGAATAATGACATGGGATCAATGGTTACATTGGGCCAATTTAAAACTAAAAAAATCCATCAGCCCAAAAAGAGATGCAGAGATTATTTTAGGCCAAGTTACTAAAAAATCTCGTACTCAATTGTTAGCATTTGGAGAATCATTATTAGAATATGACACTATTATTCAATTAAAATCTTTAATTTATCGAAGAAAAAAAGGAGAACCTATAGCCTATCTCGTTGGTTCAAAGGAATTTTGGTCCTTAGAACTTAAAGTTTCTCCAGGTACATTCATTCCTAGACCAGATACTGAATGCTTAGTAAAACATGTATTCGATTTACTAAAGGTATCTCACTTAAATGTTTTAGACTTAGGAACTGGAGTAGGTACAATAGCTTTAGCTCTCGCATCAGAACGACCAAACTGGAATATTACAGGAATAGACTGTCAAAAAAAGGCATTATTTCTTGCCCATAAAAATAAGCTTTTACTTAATTTTAAAAATGTAAAATTTATATATGGAAATTGGTTTAAATATTTAAGGAAGAAAAAATTTAATCTCATTGTTAGTAATCCACCATATATCGATAAAAATGATTCATGTTTACAATCTAGAGATATGATTTTTGAACCTAAAAATGCATTAATATCAGAACAAAAAGGTTTAGAAGATTTAACAGTAATTTGCAAATATTCCACTCAACATTTGCGTCAGAATGGATGGCTGGTATTGGAACATGGATGGAATCAAGGAAATTATATGCGTGCGTTATTTTTTAAATTTGGATTTACTCATATCCATACAATACGTGATTATCATCATTATGAACGCGTAACATACGGAAAATGGAAATCCCATTAAAATACTATATTAATAAACACAAATAAATAGTACAATATTTAATTGACAGAATAATGCGAGTTAAATAAATACATTAAAACCAATAAAAAAATCACAACTTAAATGACCGTAAAAACAAGATATTTATATCTAAAAAAATCATATTTTTGCTGTGTAAGTATTAAATTTAACTAATATTTTATATATATTAATGGATCTAATTGAATAAATTATAGATCATTAATGATCATTATGTAGCTGATATACTGTGGTTGTCTTTAATAAATATTAGTGCTATTACTTAATAAATTTACAGTTTTATAATATTAAAATTAAAAAAATATTGGAAATACATACATGCAACAATTAATAGTCAATATCTCTGACATAAAAGTATCCAACAATTTACCGTTTGTATTATTTGGAGGAATGAATGTTTTGGAGTCACGAGACACAACCATAAAAATTTGCGAGCATTATGTGAACATAACTCATAAACTCAATATACCTCATATATTCAAAGCATCTTTCGACAAAGCAAATCGTTCATCAATTGACTCATATCGTGGACCAGGATTAGAAGAAGGGTTGCGCTTATTTCAAGAATTACAGGAAATATTTGGAGTTAAACTTATGACTGATGTACATGAAATTTATCAAGTAAAAACTGCATCAGAAGTAGTAGACGTACTACAGATTCCTGCGTTTTTAGCTCGTCAAACTGATTTAATTGCATCTATTGCACAGACTGGTATGCCAATTAATATAAAAAAACCACAATATATGAGTCCTACACAAATCGTACATATTGTTAAGAAATGTCATTCATTTAGCAATAAAAACATTATTTTATGTGAACGAGGAACTTTATTTGGTTATGATAACTTGATAGTGGATATGCTAGGATTCAACGTAATGAATCACGTTTCCAAAGGCTGCCCGATAATAGTAGATGTTACGCATGCTTTACAAAGACGTAATCCATTAAGTCCTATTTCTGGAGGAAGAAACAGACAAATTTATGATATAGCTAAAGCTAGCACAGCAGTAGGCATAGCCGGATTATTTCTTGAGGCACACCCCAATCCCCGTCGTGCTAAATGTGATGGATCTTCTGCATTGCCCTTAAATCAATTAGAAAATTTCTTAACACAAATGAAAGCTATTGATGAACTAGTCAAATCTTTTTGAAATCCCACACTAAAATCTTGAATTAATAATAAAAATTTTCTAATTGAAAATCATTTTTTAAAAAAAATACCTAAATTTTTATATTTCATACAAATATCTTGATTCATTTTATTTGTTATGCAATTAGGAATGTTTACAACTTTTTAAAATTACTATAATCATGATGATATCTGTTTAAAAAATTTTTAATCAAAGTATAAATATATAAATTCAATAACACAATATATATTAATTATAGTAAAAAATTATCATAAATTCAGTATGAATAAATCAAACATTTAATGTTTTAACAATTAAGTTTTACTGAGCTCAGCATCAATAATAAATGAGAATATGATCCTGAACGACTTACAATATAACATTAACTCAAAAATCATAAAAAATGATATTTATTGATTTTCTAAACTTTGTTGGATATCTATCATTTTGTTATCATTTATAAATGTTATTATTATATAGATTTTGAATTTTTGTTAATATTCATCAATATTATTACATTAATGACAATTGTTGACAGATTATATCTATATCATGTATATTATAACTTATTATGATTAGTATGTTTACTTTTACAAAAAACCCATATCAATATTATTGATAAAATTACATCATTGCAATATATCAAAAATTATAATAATAAAATATGATTATTTAAATAAAAAATACAATGCGATAAAGTATATAAAATACTATAAAAATGGTGCCTTGTGTCTTTATATAGTAAATCAAAAAATAGATATATATAGTGACCTATAAATATTCATTTTTTTAAAGAATTCTGGGGTGTTTTATTTTAAATAAACTTAAATTAACTTATATTTCATTAGATTTTTTAATACATATTAATAAAAAATTTTAATACAAAATTAACCTGATTTTTAATTATTAAATGTATTTAATAATTGATTAAAAAAATTATTATTTATTTTAAAAAATCATAATCTTTATAAACTCAAGATAGAAAAAGTTAGCAATTTGTTACAAATAGACTGATTAAACCCAAAGATGACAGGAACTACTAATCATAAGTTCCAGCATTTGGTAGAACATAGAAAAGAATTAATTTCTAAAAATGAACCTTCGTACACTTCCTTATAAAATATATATGTATTAATTAAAAATTAATATTATTATTAATAATTTAAAAAAAATCAGTTAAATTAAACATAATTTTTAGTGTTTTATATTCTTCACACACAATAATATTATGATAAAATGAAATAGATGTTACTATGTGAGGAAAATATTTTATAAACATCCAATAAATTAAAATCTTTACAGGTACTCTATTATTTCTTCAAAATAAATTATTATCCTTAAATTACATCATAGGGATAATAAGTAAATATATAAATGATATATTTAATATTTAATGATTCTACATGATGGGTGGGTATAGAACCCAATGAAAAATTGAAAATAGGTTGAAAACATTCAATCCTATTATAACAAATGACTATATGAAATATCTATAGTATAAGTGAATCATGATCTTGCTGTAACCTTATGAAACGAAAAATCAATATAATTATATTGTATCTCTTTTATAAGTTTATCGGGATACGCATTTAAATTTAAGTAAAAAATTATTTATTTAAGCAAACAATGGTTAATCTGATTGATATTGTCGCTTTAATACATCATAATTTAAACATTGGGTTTATTATACAGACTATGATGTAAGATAACATGTGATTACTTTCTTGCGCATATTTAATGGGACACGCAGTGAAAAAAAATTAGTTTATTATTATAATAACGCAACCAGATAGTATTCAGTCCAATAACAAACATAGGATTTTATTATGATATAGATCTTGTACCTTGCTCAAGGTAACCTAGTAATTACAAGAATCATAGCTAATGACTAATGATTGCTAATAAGAATACAAATATTATAACCGACGTTATCTGCAAGAAAACCAAATAAACTGTATCTATCATTTTCTGAAAATATATAAAATATCAGTTATAAATGAAAAAATATTTACCCTATTGAACATGCCAGGTTATATTATCATGAAAAATATATAAATATATATCATGGACTACATACTCAACATCAATTTTTATCAGAATTTTAAATTATCTAAAATTTCTGAATTTTATTAGATCGAAAACAGTAAAATTAAAAATTACACGTATTTGTGGTCTTTATAGAACTAAAAAATAATAATGTATAACTCACAAAATATGTCACAAACACCTAAAAAAAATGATCATCGCAACCTTGCGAAACAACTACACTTATACCATACACAAAAAGATGCTCCCGGTATGGTATTTTGGCATCAAAATGGATGGATTTTATTACAAGAGTTAAAAAAAATTATACGAACGCAACTTAAAGTATATAAATATCAAGAAGTGAAAAGTCCTGCCATGATTAATCATACATTATGGAAAAAAACAGGCCACTGGGATAATTATCATGAGCATATATTTACTACTTCTTCAGAAAGTCATGAATATTGTATTAAACCGATGAATTGTCCAGGACATATTCAAATTTTTAATCAAGGTATTAAGTCTTATAAAGATTTGCCTTATCGTATAGCTGAATTTGGAAATTGTCATAGAAACGAACCATCTGGGTCTTTACATGGACTCATGAGAACACGCGAATTTACCCAAGATGATGGTCATATTTTTTGTACAAAAACACAAATATTCGACGAATTAAACCACTGTATTAAAATGATGTACGATATATATAATACATTCGGTTTTAAAACAATTTTAGTAAAATTATCTACTCGTCCTACAAAGCGAATTGGTACAGATTCGATATGGGATACGGCAGAACAACATTTATCTACTGTACTTCAACACAATAATATTTCATTTCAATATCAACCTAATGATGGTGCATTTTACGGTCCTAAAATAGAATTTGCTTTACTTGATTCTGTAGATAGAACTTGGCAATGTGGTACAATACAATTAGATTTTTCTTTGCCAAATCTATTAAACGCACGTTATATCGATCATCATAATAATCGTGTAGTCCCCGTAATGATTCATAGAGCAATCCTTGGTTCCATGGAACGATTTATTGGTTTAATAACAGAAGAATACGCAGGATTTTTCCCAACGTGGTTAGCCCCAACACAGGTTGTGCTCATGAATGTCACTGATCAACAATCTGAATATGTTTCTATTATAGAAAAAAAGCTAATAAATAAAAAAATAAGAACAAAAGTAGACTTGAGAAATGAGAAAATAGGATTTAAAATTCGTTATTACACCTTACAACGCATACCTTATATGTTAATTTGCGGAAATAAAGAAATGAATCAAAATACAGTAGCTATACGTACATATCGAGGTCAAACATTAAAAAACTGTAATATTGATATATTTATAAAAAAATTACTACGTGAAATTAACAGTTACAGTCTTCATCAAATGGAGGAATAACATATTATTAAATTCGCAAAAAAAATACAATCAATACGATTAAATCGTATTAACAGAGAAATTAGTGCTGAAAAAGTCCGTCTAACCGGAGTAGACGGAAAACAAATTGGTGTGGTTAGTTTATATGAAGCGCTGAAGCAATCCGAAGACATCGGTCTTGATTTAGTTGAAGTTAGCCCTAATTCCGATCCACCTGTGTGTAGAATTATGAACTACGGTAAATTTCTATACGAAAAGAATAAATCTACAAAAGAACAAAAGAAAAAACAAAAGGTGATTCATGTCAAAGAAATAAAATTCAGACCAAGCACTGATGAAGGAGACTATCAAGTCAAATTGCGTAATTTAATTAAATTCCTTAATGAAGGAGATAAAGTCAAAATCACCTTACGTTTTAGAGGAGGAGAATTGGTGCACCACCACCTTGGAGCAAAAATATTATACCGAATACGTCATGAATTGCATGAGTTAACAACAGTAGAATTTTTTTCTAATAAAATTGAAGGGCGCCAAATGACTATGATTTTAGCACCAAAAAAGAAATAATAATAATTTACATTTCTATATATCAGCATTAATGCATATAATGAAAAAAATTATAGGGATTGGTTTATGCCTAAAATTAAAACACTTCAAGCAGCTAACAAACGATTTAAAATAACAGCTTTAGGGAAATATAAGCATAAGCATGCTTATATGCGCCATATTTTAACAAAAAAATCTACAAAACATAAACGTCATTTACGTCAAAAAAATATACTTCCTAAAATTTATTCAACTACAATTATGAAATATTTACCATATATATAGATTAATGCTGTTTTCATGGTTAGTGCAAATTTCAATATATGCCATCGCTTACATTATTAGGAGAGCAGTACATATGACACGCGTAAAAAATAGTGTAGTAGCCCGTGCTCGCCATAAAAAAATTTTAAAACAAGCAGCAGGTTACTATGGAGCAAGATCACGTACTTATCGTGTTGCCTATCAATCAGTTATAAAATCTGGACAATATTCTTATCGCGATCGTCGTCAGAAGAAACGTTTATTTCGTCGATTGTGGATTAGCCGCATCAACGCCGCATCACGTAAATACGGTATGTCTTATAATTACTTAATAAATGGATTAAAAAAATCTGATGTGTGTATTAACAGAAAAATGCTTGCTGATATAGCTATTTTTGATAGAAAGACTTTCTCTGCTTTAATCGATAAAGCAAAGATTAATTTTGAACATACATAAATCTACTCAATAAAAAATACATGTTCATGAAATATTAAATTCATAATGATAATACAAAAAAATGGTATTAATAAGATTTAATGATTAACACAGTTAATCAAATTAAAATATCACACAATTATCAATTATACATATTAGATTAATAAAGACAGCACTATGTAAAAATAGTGACCACGAGGGTATTTATGTCATTAGATTTGGTAAAAAAATTAGTTATACTAGCAAAATCAAATATAATGCAATCTAATAATATAGATGCATTAGAAGCAATACGTATTAAATTTTTAGGTAAAAAAGGATACCTAAACCAATATATTAAAAATCTTAATGATACTCCATTAGATATTAAACCTAAATTAGGCGCAGCTATTAATCAAGCTAAAAAAGACATATACACATTACTTATTGAACGAAAAAATATTTTACAATCAAAAAATATAAAAAATACCTTAATCACCGATGCATTAGATGTTACTTTACCAGGACGGTTATCGGATGTAGGGACACATCATCCAATAACAAATACTATAAAACGTATGAAGATTTTTTTTGACACTTTAGGTTTCTCCATAATACATGGTCCAGAAATTGAAGATGATTATTTTAATTTCGACGCCTTAAATATTTCTAAGTATCATCCTTCTCGAGATGAACATGACACCTTTTGGCTTGACGAAAAACGTTTACTTCGCACACACACTTCCGGTGTTCAAATACGTGCTATGACTAATAAAACTCCCCCAATTCGTATCATTTCTTTTGGACGAGTATATCGCAAAGACTATGATCAAAATCATACACCTATGTTTCATCAAATGGAAGGATTAGTAGTAGATTCTAATGTTAATTTCAGTTATCTAAAAAAAATATTGTATGATTTTTTATATAATTTTTTTGAAAAAGATATTACTTTACGTTTTAGACCATCTTATTTTCCATTTACAGAACCATCGGCGGAAATAGATGTAATGAAACAAGAAACTGGAAATTGGTTAGAACTTTTAGGATGCGGTATGGTACATCCCAAAATATTACACCATGTTGATATTGATACAGAAAAATTTTTAGGATTTGCCTTTGGAATAGGAATAGAACGATTAACAATGCTACAGTACAATATTGACGATATACGAGTTTTTTTCAAAAATGATTTACAATTTCTTGATCAATTTAAGTAATATAAGGATACTTAAATGAAATTTAGTGAAATGTGGATACGAGAATGGATAAATCCACCTATTAGTAGCATTGAATTAGCTGATCAATTAACAATGGCTGGATTTAAAGTTAATGAATTAAAACCTGTTACTAATATTTTCTATGGAGTAGTTATTGGTGAAATTGTAGAATGCAAAATGCATCCTAATTTACATAATGTGTGGATAACAAAAATTAATAACGGGGATAATAAATTATTAAATATTGTTTGTGATGCTTCTAATTGTCGTAAAAATATTCGAGTAGTTGTTGCCAAAGTAGGAGCAATGCTACCAAATGGACGTAAAATTAAACTAAAAACAATACGAGGTAAACAATCAGAAGGAATATTATGTGCTTTTTCAACATTAGGAATTATTAGTCACACAGTAGGTATAATAGAATTACCTATAAATGCGCCTATTGGAGAGAACTTTTATAACTATTTACGTCTTAATGATAATATTATTGAAATCAACATTACTCCTAATAGAGGAGATTGTCTTAGTGTAATCGGAATTTCTAGAGAAATAGCAGCTATAAATCATTTAAAATTAAAAAAAATAAAAATAGAATCAATTATTCCAACAATTAATGATACTATCCCTATTTCTGTTGAAGTTCCGAATGCATGCCCGCAATACTTTGGAAGAATTTTAAAAAACATTCATATTACCTCCCCCACGCCCTTATGGATAGCAGAGAAATTACGTCGCTGCGGAATTTGTTTAGTTAACATAGTTATAGATATTGTTAACTATGTATTACTAGAACTAGGACATCCAATTCATGTTTTTGATTATAAAAAAATTGACGGCAACATAATACGTATACGTTTTTCAGAAATCGGAGAAATTCTGACATTATCTAATAATAATAGTTTAAAACTATTGCCAAATACAATAGTCATCTCTGATTATAAAAAACCATTATCAATTGCTGGAACAATCACTCCAAATAAATATTCTATTTGTTCTGAAACTCGTCATATAATATTACAATCTGCTTTTTTTACTCCGTCTGTTATCGCGAGTCAATCCACATTATATCATATGCATGATCTTTATGCCTTTCGTTATATACGAGGAGTAGACCCAAGTATATCTAAATTAGCTTTAGATCGTGTCACCTCATTATTAATGAAAAGCTGCGGTGGTTATCCTGGTCCGATAATAAACATAACTAACAAAAGTATGTTGCCAAAACCTACCAATATTATATTAAATCGAACTAAATTAGACAAAATTATTGGATTTCGTATATTAGATTCAGAAATTACACATATTTTAAAACGGCTTGGTTTTCAAACAGAATTTTCAAACAACACCTGGAAAATACTTCCACCAACTTGGCGTTTTGATATCTCTATAGAAGAAAATGTAATAGCAGAAATAACACGTATTCATGGATATAACAATATCCCTTGTGTTTCTCTTTGCACAAACTTAATAACAGATCAGTCCCATGCATCAATCATACCGTTATCAAGAATAAAAAATTTATTAATAGATCGTGGTTATCAAGAAATCATGACATATAGTTTCGTAAGTTATGATATTCAAAAATTATTACACCCACAAAAAATTCCATTAATTTTAAAAAATCCAATTACGTTAGACATGTCTACTATGAGGCTATCTTTATGGTCTGGATTAATCAAAACGGTAATATATAATCAAAATAGGCAACAAAAACAAATGAAATTATTTGAAAGCGGTATATGTTTTACACCACAGACAAATGCTGAAAATCAAGTAAATCAAGATTTGATGATAGCTGGTATACGATCCGGACTCAGATTTAATGAACACTGGGATCTGAAAAAAGTATGTCCAGTAGATTTTTACGATATAAAAGGAGATGTAGAAGCTTTGTTAAACATAACTAATAAGCTACATTGTATTAGATTTAAAAAATATACACATCCCGCATTGCATTCCGGTCAAAGCGCAGCAATTTATTTGAAAAATATATGTATTGGATATATTGGCATGATTCATCCTACTATACAAATGAAATTAAATTTACGTTCACAGGCACTAGTCTTCGAATTGTCGTGGAATATGATTTCTCAATTTATACTATCTAAAATTACTACCATTTCTAAATTTCCTAAAAATTTCCGTGATATTTCTATAATAGTACCAAACAAGGTGACTTCAGAATCTGTTATTATTGAATGTAAAAAAATTGCTAACGAGGATCAATTAATTGACATCAAGTTATCTGATGTTTACACAGGTCAAAACATTGCAAAAGGTTTTAAAAGTTTTACTATTAGATTATTTTTGCAAAGTAAAACCCATACTTTAAAAGAAGAAGAAATTTCTGATATTGTTAACAAATGTTCGATGATTTTGAAAAAACGTTTCCACGGCACCTTGAGATGATGATACTCGTATTGTTATCATAATCATGTTTAAACCCTATTTTCGTATTATTCTAAAAAGAATGATCAATAAATAAGTTGTAGATAAATGTATTATCTATATATGCATTCCCTTTCATTCTTTTAATCGTTTAATTTTTCAAAAATAAAAAACTCATGTACTTACATAGTAAGCATACATCTGGAGAATAAACACCATACATAATTGTATAACAATTAATTATTTCAAAAATAAAAATGCCCATATCTTGTTTTAAAATCCATTGAATAAAATCTCAAACTTATCTAAAGATAAAATATTTAGCAATTTTACATATACAATATGATATCTCTATCACAATGAGAAATGAAAATATGTTATTGCAATAATATATAAAATAATGATGAAAATTGTATTCATTTCCATTAATTGCGCTATTTGTACTGATTATATATAATTATAAATTACAAAACATATATAAAAATTTGTTTCCAATACTGATAATGTAATAAAAAATAATTAAAAAATGACTATTATTAGTGATTAATATAATTGTATTTTACATATAAGATTTGCGCTTAAATATTAAATATCGACAAAGGAGGAGCTATGTGTTCTTTGCGGTTATTATTATCTGACTCTTACGATCCCTGGTTCAATTTGTCACTTGAAGAATATATTTTTCAAAATATACCTAAAAAACAATCTATACTATTTTTATGGAGAAACCAAAATACAGTAGTTATAGGGCGCTCTCAAAATGCATGGAAAGAATGTAATACTCGCCGTATGGAACGAGATGGAATTAAATTAGCTAGAAGAAATAGCGGAGGCGGCGCTGTGTTTCATGATTTAGGCAACACTTGTTTTACTTTTATTTCTACTCAAGAACATTATGATAAGAGCGTATCCTTTAATATAATTTTGAATGGATTGAATTATATTGGGATTCAGGCTATCATTTCTGGACGAAATGATATTGTCATACATACAGAAAATGGAGAACGTAAAATCAGTGGGTCCGCATATCGTGAAGCATTTGGGCGTAAATTTCATCACGGCACATTACTTTTACATGTTGATATTGATAAACTGACTTATTATCTTAATCCAGATTTTAAAAAACTAAAGACTAAAGGGATTACCTCTATTCGATCAAGAGTTGCTAATTTAAATGAATTAAAACCTGGTATTAATCACCAAGAAGTATGTCTAGGGTTAACAGAAGCATTTTTCCAACATTATGGAATGAAAGTAAAACCAGAAATATTATCTATGGATAATTTCTGTAAAATTCCAGACTTTTTTAAACAATTCAACAAACAAAGTGACTGGAACTGGAATTTTGGCAGCGCTCCTGCATTTACGCATCAATTAGATACCCGTTTTGATTGGGGCAGTGTAACGTTACATTGCGATATAAAGCATGGAATCATTCAGCGTAGTCACATTTTTACTGACAGTTTAGACCCAGATCCTTTAGAAATATTAGCAACAAAATTAGTAGGTATCCCCTATAACGATAAAAGCATCCTATGTTGCTGTACAGAATGGATGCAAAGCTGGCCTCAATACAAAAAAGAATTATCAGAGGTTTCTAATTGGTTAATCAAAACAATATCCTAATTCACTGTTAATCTTTACTGGGCTCCAATTTTCATTAAGTTTTTGAGATTTTTAATATAATTACATACATGTAAATTATGCGTATTTATTATAACCAGACTCATATGAAATATTTTCGATTAATTTTAAAAAACAAATCAATGATATATGCTTTTATAATATGCTATAATGATAGAAATCTCTAAATGAGTTACATTTTACCATTTAAAATAAGCAAATCAATCTTAGAAGAATACTATAAACATTTGTCTTTAATGCGCTATTATTAAAATAGATACTGCGCTAAATTTTAACAGGCATTGTATATACATACAAATTTATAACAATTAATATATGATGATAAATTATAACTTCTAACATAATTAGATATGTAGGATCATATCCTTGCGTACACATTTTTATACTTTTATAAATATTTATACAATCAAAACAATTGAGCATTTATTATGGTAAAATGTTTCATAATAAATTTAAAGGAATTTATCATGAAAAATGGTATCAAAAAAAATATACACTGCATATCCAAAAAAAATGTTTCTTGGAATGGTCTAACACTAACTGATGCGGCAGCGCAACAAATTCTTCACTTAAAAAATAAAGATCCTAATATACTAGGATTGAAAGTAACCATAAAAAAATCAGGATGCGCAGGATTTACATATCTCATGGATAAAGTTATATCATTAGATGATAATAGCCTAATGTATGAACATAACGGAGCTAAATTATTCGTACCATTGTATGCCATGCCATTTGTCGATGGAACCGAATTAGATTATGTACGAGAAGGATTAAATCATATGTTTAAATTTAATAATCCTCAGGCCCAACATTCCTGTGGGTGTGGTGAAAGTTTTAGCATTTAAAAACAGGTATTATTATGATACGTAATAACTCTAACATATATGATGTTAATGGAAATTTATCTAAAAATAACGATTTGTATTATAAGGAAGGTTTTTTTACTAAATTAAATAATGAAGAACTCAAACAAGGTATTAATAAAGATATAATATACACTATTTCAAAAAAAAGATTAGAACCAAAATGGATGCTAGAATTTAGGCTTGCAGGTTATCATGCTTGGTGTAATATGAAAGAACCGCATTGGTTAAAAGGAAACTATCAAAAACTCAACTATAATTCCTATAGCTATTTTTCTGCTCCAGCATGTGCAACTACACAAAAAACCCACAAAGTACAAAAAAATAGAAATACTCTTTTAAACAAATCAAAATACTTAACCACAGAAGTAGAACAAACCTTTAATAAATTAGGCATCCCAGTGCATGAAAAAGGAAACGTAGCAGTTGATGCTATATTTGACTCAGTTTCTGTATCTACTACATTCCGTAATACCTTACTAAAAAAAGGTATCATTTTTTGTTCATTTCACGATGCTATTCGAGATTACCCAGATTTGGTACGCCAATATTTAGGAACTGTAGTATCTTTTAAGGATAATTTTTTTGCCGCACTTAATGCTGCAGTTGTATCTGATGGTACATTTGTATATATTCCTAAAAATGTACATTGCCCTATGGAATTATCAACTTACTTTCGTATGAATTCTAAAAAAACCGGACAATTTGAACGTACTATTTTAATTGCAGATGAAGGTAGTTATGTGAGCTATATTGAAGGATGTTCAGCTCCAATACACAATAATTATCAACTTCATGCAGCAGTTGTGGAAGTTATCGTACTAAAAGATGCTCAAGTAAAATATTCAACAGTACAAAATTGGTTTTCTGGCAATCAAAACTCTCAAGGTGGCATTTTGAACTTCGTTACTAAAAGAGCGCTATGTTCTGGAGAAAATGCTAAAATGTCGTGGACTCAATCTGAATCTGGCTCTGCTATCACTTGGAAGTATCCTAGTGTAATTTTAAAAGGAAAAAACTCTATTGGAGAGTTTTTTTCAGTGGCTGTTACCAATGGTACACAACAAGCAGATACTGGAACAAAAATGATTCATATAGGAGAAAATACACGTTCAACCATTATTTCAAAAGGCATTGCTCTTGGAAACAGCCAAAATACTTATCGAGGATTAGTTAAAATTATGAAAACTGCTTCAAATTCACGCAATTTTACACAGTGTGATTCTATGTTGATAGGTAAAAAATGTAGTTCTCATACCTTTCCTGTCATTGAATCACATAACAATCATTCACAGTTAGAACACGAAGCTACAACTTCACGTATCAGCGATAATCAACTGTTTTATTGTCGGCAACGCGGAATTAATGAAGATGATGCTATTTCTATGATTGTAAATGGATTTTGCAAGGATATATTTTCTAAATTACCTCTAGAATTTTCTGTAGAAGCACAAAAATTACTAGAAATTACTTTAGAACACAGCGTTGGATAAAATTTATAATGTAAGTACTTACAGTAATCATAGCATTCAAAACAGGAGAAGTCGTGATGCTATTAATAAAAAATTTGAATGTCAGCGTAAAAAATATATCTATTCTGAAAAAATTAAATTTAGAAATTAACCCCGGTGAAATACATATCATCATGGGACCTAACGGATCGGGAAAAAGTACATTATCTGCTACATTATCTGGTCAACAAGATTATGCTGTTACTAATGGAGAAATTTTATTTAAAAATAAAAATTTATTGCTCCTGAAGCCAGAAGAACGTGCGGGGGAAGGCATTTTTGTAGCATTTCAGCATCCAGTAGATATTCCAGGAATCAGCAATCAATCATTTTTACACCACGCTGTTAATGCTATACGTAAATATAGACACCAGCCTCTTATGGATCGGTTTGATTTTATACAGCTTGTTCAAAAAAATATGGCATTACTAAAAATGCCTAATGATCTTTTGACTCGATCAGTAAACGTTGGATTTTCTGGAGGAGAAAAAAAACGTAATGATATTCTTCAAATGATGATGTTAGAACCATTACTATGTATTCTTGATGAAACAGATTCTGGTTTAGATATTGATGCAATAAAGATTGTTTATAATGGTCTTAATATATTAAGCGATAAAATACGTTCATTTGTGATTATCACGCATTATCAAAGAATTTTAGAGTACATTCAACCAAATTATGTTCATGTACTACATGAAGGTCATATTGTAAAATCTGGTGATATCTCTTTAGTCAAAAAGCTTGAGGAAAAAGGCTATGGTTGGTTGTCTGGATAATAAAAATCGAGTACTAAACGAATGGTACGGATTATTTAAACAAAAAAATAATATTAATTCAAATTTGGCACATAAATATTGGGAACGCATTAAAATACTTGGATTACCAAATCTTAAAAAAGATAGTTGGAAACATACTGCATTTGAAGAATTTTTAACATATAATTTTGAATTTTCTAAAAATTTTGAATTAAATACCCCTCAATATAAAAAATTAAGTCTTCCAATCGATGCTTATCGCTTAATATTTATTAACGGTCTATTTTCACCTGAATTAAGTGATAAAAATATCGATCCATGGATCCTCAAAATCAATCGTGATCCCAATCGTCATGACATGACTAATAATCCCATTCAATCAGACATGTTTTTATATTTAACTGAATTCTTAAGTGATGCAACAATACACATAAATTTACCTACGAAAAAAATCACAAAAAAACCATTATATTTGCTATATATTAATGAAGGATCTAACGTAAAAAATAAATTAGTTACATCTCATTATCATCACCATCTTCAAATCGGGCACGACTCTAACACATGCGTCATAGAACATTTTATGAGTGTAAATAAAAACGGACATTTCAGTGGCGCGCGTATGTCTATGACAACAGGAAACCGATCTAAATTAGATCACGTTAAATTAATATTTGAGAACAATGCAAGTTATCATATAGCACATAATGATATTAATGTAGGACAATCTTCAAATGTAAACAGTAGTATCTTTGTTATGCTTGGTCCTAAATTTACATCTCATCGAACCAGCGCTCAAATCAATCACTCAGGATCATCTTTATCATTAAATAGTTTACTTTTTCTATCAGAACAAGATATTGGGAACATATGCACTCATTTAGAACACAATAACCGAGAATACGCATCAAGCAGGCAATTACATAAAATAATAGCATGTAATTACAGTTCCGGTGTGTTTAATGGGCTAATAAAAGTAAATCCAGATTCTGTAAAAACTGATGGAATAATGATAAACAATAATTTGTTGTTGAACCAAGATGCGACTATTCATAGTATACCTAAACTTGAAATTTACTCAGACGATGTAAAATGCAGTCATGGAGCAACAATAGGCCACATTGATACCAATCAACTATTTTATCTAAGTACACGCGGTATTCCAAAAAAAGATGCTTTAAAAATGCTTATCTATGCTTTTGCTATTGAAATTATAGGATCACTCGAAAATACTATGTTACAGGATCTTGTATCGAAAAGAATCAATAAAGCTTTAGCAAGGATCATAATATGATAATTTATCCTATAGAAAAAATTAGATCAGATTTTCCTATATTAAACCGAATGATAAATAAATACCCTCTTACTTATCTTGATAGCGCCGCATCTGCTCAAAAACCTAATATTGTCATAGACTCACAAACTCATTACTATCGTAATGAATACGCCGCCGTGCATCGAGGTGTTCACACGTTGAGTACTGAATCAACTAATCAAATGGAAACAGTACGTCTACGTATAGCTAATTTTATCAACGCATCTAAAGAAGAAATTGTTTTTGTCAAAAGCACGACTGAAGCTATTAACCTAATTGCCAACAGTTGGGGACAAAATTTTACAAATTATGGAGATAATATTATTATTAGTGAAATGGAACACCACGCCAATATTATTCCATGGCAAGTATTATCAAAAAATAAAAACGTTGTATTACAGTATATACCATTAACTCCTAACGGTACATTAGATATATCCAGATTATCCAAGCTTATAAATAATCGTACTCGACTCTTATCGATATCACATATCTCTAATGTTTTAGGAACAATTAATCCATTAACAGAAATAATTAGTATAGCACGAAAAAAAAGTGATACTCTAATTTTAATAGATGGCGCACAAGGAATCGTACATCGATTAGTAGACGTACAAAAATTAGATTGTGATTTTTATGTATTTTCTGGACATAAAATATACGGACCTTCTGGTACTGGCATTATGTATGGAAAAAAAGAATTACTTCAAAAAATGCCCCCATGGATAGTAGGAGGCGGAATAGTAAAAAGTGTAAGTTTAATTCAAGATACAACATTTATAGATTCTCCTTGGAAATTTGAGTCAGGATCTCCTAATATTAGTGGCATCATAGGACTAGGCAATGCTATTGAATATGTCAATGCAATAGGTGTTGATAAAATTTATAATTACGAAGATCAATTAATGCGTTACGCTGTAGATACATTAAAAAAAATTCCAAATCTAATATTATACGGACCAAGTACACGAGTTGGGATTATTGCTTTTAATTTAGGAATACATCATTCATATGATATTGGAATGTTATTAAATCAATATGGCGTTGCCATACGCACAGGACATCATTGCGCAATACCTATTATGAATTATTTTAAAGTACCAGGTATGTGTCGTGCATCCTTAGCTATGTATACAAACAAGGAAGATATTGATCGTTTAGCAGATGGACTAATTAAAGTGCAACATTTACTGAACCAATGAACAATTACTCTAATAACGATGATAAATTTCCCAACAAAAAACCAGTTATTACAAAACTTCTTAAGTTGTATTAACTGGGAAGAAAAATATATATATATAATTGATCTTGGAAAATTATTACCTGCATTCCCAGAAAATATGCGCACACAAAAATATTTAATTTCTGGGTGTCAAAGCCAAACATGGATTGCTTTGACTACCTCTATAGTACCCAATGGCAAATCGATCAAATTATACGGATATAGCAACTCCTCTATCGTTAAAGGAATTATCGCGATAATATTCAGTTTATATCAAGGATTAAGTTTACAAGAAATCACCAACTTTGATGTTAAACCCTTTTTAATAAATCAATTACAATTGAAACAAAACCTAAGTATGTCCCGATCTCAAGGAATACACTTGATACTAGATTCTATACAATCTCAAGCCAAATGCTTTATGTAAACTATAGCCATCCTAGATCAAATCTTATTATATTATCTAATTATAATTAGATGTTATGTTATTTTTTATTTTTAAAGAATTCTTAAACATATATATACTTTTCTCCACATCTTTTCCTATTACTTATGATAAGAAGTAATTTGATTATCAATGCGTTGATTAGCTCGTGCCGCTTCATTTTTTGTTTTCTCTATTTCAGGGCGCAAAACATCAATGTCGCTGCTTATTTGATCAACTCTTTCGTTTAAATCATGCACTTCAGAAGATAATTCTTTTATTTTAGTTGTGCTCGCACAATTAGCCAATACAAAAGAACTCAAAATAATTGCAGAACATATTAATCTATTACTATTCATCTTTAATACTCTCCCAGATTAAACATAATTCAATAATTTAACTCATATAAAAATATAATTAGCAAATAATTATTTATTAGTTTTTAATAAACACTCTATTGGTCGTACAATATTGATTACGTTGAATTGATCATCTGATTATTAAAAAATAAAATTAATTTAGTCCAATACAACATTAAGTAATAATCTTTTTATTTAATTTCTTGCGCTATATATAAACAAAATCTTATTACTATCATTTTAATCTAATATGTTTGTCAATAACTAATGCGTTCTAATGGACTTGAACCATCGACCTCTACCATGTCAAGGTAGTGCTCTAACCGACTGAGCTAAGAACGCACAACAATACAACTTTAATAACCCATTACCAAATAGACTGTATTATTAATTTACATTATCTATTTCTTACCGTCCTACAACTTAACCAGAATGATTTATTAAAAACCACACTTATACGTGGTAAAATACATGTAATTTTATCATACGTCAAATGTTTTAAGAATATCTTATATTACAAAAGTACATTTTTATCACATTGATTTAAAATCAATTCAAAGTGATATTTAATAAAAAATAGATATATGCTATAATAGTATTATATATAATTTAAAACAATATTAAATAGTATTTGAAAAATATGTTTTCAGGTATTATACAAGCTGTTGTTCCAGTGCATGCAATTTATGAAGTAACCAATTTTAAAACATATACAGTTATATTACCCGCATATCTACTCTCGGATTTAAAAATTGGTTGTTCTATATCAAATAATGGATGCTGTTTAACTGTTATTGCCATGAAATATAATTTAGTTAGTTTTAATGTAATACATGAAACACTAAAACTAACTAATATAGGTATGTTAAAATTAGGAGATTTGATCAATATAGAAAGATCGATCGGTTATCATTCTGAAATTGGTGGGCATTTAATGAGTGGACATATTGACTGCACTGGAAAAATTATAAAAATAATTACCTCAAAAAACAACAAAATAATATGGTTTAGTATAAAAAAAAAATATCTTAAAAAATATGTTTTACAACAAGGATCAATTGGTGTAGATGGAGTAAGTCTTACAGTGAGCAAAATATTCAATAATTATATACGTATTTGTTTAACTCCATACACTGCGATACAAACAACGCTTGGCGGAAAAACAATAGGCAATATAGTAAATATTGAAGTTGACATTATTATAAAATCTGCTATAAACAACTTTGAAAGGACATGGTCTATGGTTAATTTGCAAAAAAAATAATTAATGTTTATCAACATACAGATGTTATGAAGAAAAAATAATTATGAGAAATTAAGAAGAATTTATATTAAAACGTTACATGCTCCATCTACATTAAGAAAAATAATATTCACATAATTAAGCTCCATTAGGCATAATTTTAACTTTTAACACAAATACAACATGAACAATGCAATAGAAAAAATTAAAAATCAAATAAAAGAAAATCCTATCGTTTTATATATGAAAGGTACACCTAGCGCTCCTAAATGTGGTTTTTCATCAAAAGCCGCGCAAATATTGTCTGCTTATACTCAATCGTTTTTTTATATTGACGTATTGATTCATGTAGATGTTAGAAACGCTCTGCCAATATTTTCTAATTGGCCTACTTTTCCTCAATTATGGATAGAAGGAAAATTAATAGGTGGATCTGATATCATAATCAACATGAGTCACAACGGTACACTAAAAACTCTAATTGATCAGGTCAAACTAAGACATAATTTACATTGAATATTTTAATTTTTTTTAAAGAGGATTAAAAATTATAGTAGCTACTATACAGATACATAAAATTTAGATAAGTGTGATTATTCAAATTTATAATTCTTCTTTATAACACAAGAAAACCGTAAATAAATATCGGGTATTTAATGATATAGCATTAAGACTCAGCACAACAAGGAGTTAATGGCCAACCTCCAAGTCTTTTCCATTTATTTACCAATTCACAAAATAACATTGCGGTTCGCTCAGTGTCATATAATGCAGAATGCGCTTTGTTCTTATCAAAAAAAACACCCGCACATGCACACGCCTTAGCTAGTACAGTTTGACCAAATACTAATCCACTTAAAGTAGCTGTATCGAACATAACAAAAGGGTGAAATGGATTGTTTTCCATAAAACTTACGCGTTCTACTGCTGCCATTAAAAAACTGTGATCAAAAAAAGCATTGTGTGCTACGATAATAGCACGGCTACATCCTTGAGTTTCGATGCCCTGGTGCACCATTTCAAAAATTTCATGTAATGCTTCTTGCTCTGTCACTGCAGCTCTTAAAGGACTATTTAAATCAATTCCATTAAACGCTAATGATTCTGGCTGAATAATAGCTCCAGGAAATGATTTAATATGAAAATTAAGAGAACCATCTACACACAACCAACCATATTCGTCCATTTTAAGTGTAGCAACAGCAATTTCTAATAAAGCATTAATATTAGCGTTAAGACCTGCTGTCTCTACATCAACCACAACCGGATAAAACCCACGAAATCTTGCTCGAAGAGTATTGCGATCATCTTTACAAATCATATTTATTATGAGATATATTACATTACATAAACAGTTAACACTACCACAAATTCTAATTACATTTTCATATTTATCATGTAAAAATGATTGTTTGAATATTTCATGCAAAATAGTAAATAACTATTTTATTAAAACAACACATTTTTTGTCTAAAACAAAATTTTACATAAATATATCTTAAATTAAGATATTTATTAATTTTTCAAGATAGTCACGTATGCTGATACTCATGATTTAATCACTACAAGATAGTAAAATTTACAGCAAACAAACTACAATTTATTTATATAATAACAGATGCTTAATAAAGATATACATAACTCATAAAAATAACGAATAACACCAAGTTGATTTATAAAAACACACTTCTTTTGGTAATTTAATTGTCCCCAGTAGAACTCCCAAGAATAACATTGTAACATAAATAACTAAACAAACAATTTTTTTAAATAATTATTATACTATAATTATAATTTTTATTTATTTTTATATAAGTACATTTCATTCAATAAATTATTTTTAATACTTGTATTAAAAATAATTTACACACAACAATAAATGTATGTTACACTTTAATAAATTAAAGTACACATAATAACATATCTAATTGATAAACTATGATAACAAATCGTTGTACAATAAATTTTATTAAATTATATTAGAATCATATTATAGATACGATTATCGCTATAATCACACGTGTATATATTATTATCCACTTGTCTAAAACAAATAAATTCTAAAATAAAGTAGACTCAATTATAAGGAAGAAAAAATTGGAATCACCATTAGGATCAGATTTAGCACGCCTTGTAAGAATATGGCGTGCTTTAATTGATCATCGTTTAAAACCTTTAAAACTTACACAAACACATTGGATTACATTGCATAATATTTGTCAATTACCGCCGGAACAATCTCAAATACAATTAGCAAAAGCCATAGGGATAGAACAACCATCTCTAGTGCGAACGCTCGATCAACTTGAAGAAAAATCATTAATCATAAGACATACTTGTCTGAATGATCGACGAGCTAAACGAATTAAATTAACTGATAATGCTAAACCTGTTATTGATGAAGTAAATCGTGTTATTTCTATCACGAGAAATGAAATTTTTAGTGGAATTAATCATGAGGAAATAATTTTTCTAAATAAAATTATCTCTAAATTAGAAAAAAACATTATAAATTTACATAATAAAAATTAGAAAGTATCATATAATTAAAGAATATACATACCTTTTAATAAAATTAAATAAATTTTTATATCTTATTTTCCAGATATCGTACAAGAATATATAGATATATATCATTAAGTGTGCTGAAGTATATCATTATTCATAAATTAAATAAATAATGACTCTTTTTTAGCTTACACAAATATGCTCTTGAATATTTATCAAGAAATTAAAATTTATTATAAGAGATTCAAAACCAATAAAATTACTATTATAGCTCTTGTAGTACTTCTTGTTTATTTTAGATACAAACAAAAATGTGTTATTCTGTTTTGCAATAACCAGTATAATACCATATTTTATGCTAATGGACAAAACTAACATTTCTAACATCAGACGAGAATATATATCTGGACAATTGCGTCATACAGATTTAACTAATCATCCTATTCAGTTATTTTCAGTATGGTTGCATCAAGCGTATTTTTCAAAAATACCTGATCCTACTGCAATGTGTTTAGCTACAGTAGATCACACTGGTCAACCCTATCAACGTGTGGTGTTATTGAAGAATTTTACTAATAAAGAAATGATATTCTATACTAATCTTAGTAGCCGCAAGGCTATGCATTTAGCCAATAACCCAAAAGTTAGTTTATGTTTTCTTTGGAATGTTATAGATAGACAAGTAATAATAACAGGAAGTGTGAATAAACTTCCAGAAAAAGAAGTATTAAAACATTTTTATACACGCCCAAAAAACAATCAAATTAGCGCATGGGTATCTAATCAATCTAAAGTTATTTCCTCTAAAGATTTACTAGAAAATAAATTTTTAGAATTCAAAAAAAATCATCTCCATAAAAAAGTACCATTTCCCGAATTTTGGGGAGGATATAAAATTAATATAAATAGCATGGAGTTCTGGCAAGGCGGAACACATCGATTACATGATCGATTTATATATCAACGATATAAACATACATGGCGTATTTACCGTTTATCTCCGTAATTACAATTACAATTTAAGTGGATTTTATGATATATAAAAAATATAACTAAACTTAATAAAATAGTATTGACTTTTATAAAATACATATAAATACTCTTGATTGCTGTACCAAAACGATACTTGTATGAATAATAAAAATATTAATATAATACAGCGTTTATACGAACGTGATTTAATAGCACAAATTACAAACCAAGAAGCATTAATTAAAATATTAAAATCAAAATCCATTACTTTATATTGTGGGTTTGATCCGACATCTGACAGCTTACATATAGGACACTTAGTTCCACTGTTATGCTTAAGACAATTCCAAACATTTGGACATCGTCCTATAATTTTACTAGGAGGGGGTACTGGATTAATTGGAGATCCAAGTTTTAAAGACTCTGAACGAAAACCCAATTTAATTGAAACAATACAAAAATGGATAGAAAAAATCAAATACCAAGTATCTTTATTCGTAGATTTTTCTCATAGTCAATATTCGCAAGCCTGTATAGTTAATAATTACGACTGGTTATCTTCTATATCACTCTTAACATTTTTAAGAGATATTGGTAAATTTTTTTCTGTAAATAAAATGATAAATAAGGATGCTATAAAAAAACGGTTACAACAAAATAATTATGGAATTTCTTATACTGAATTTTCCTATAATTTATTACAAAGTTATGATTTTACCTATTTACATAAAAATTATAACGCAATACTACAAATTGGTGGTTCTGATCAATGGGGCAATATTACATCAGGTATTGATCTGATACATCGCATATATAAAAGAACTGCTTACGGGCTCACTATGCCTTTGCTTACCAAATCTGATAACACTAAATTTGGAAAAACAGAAAAACATACTATATGGTTAGATGCAAAAAAAACTAGCCCTTATACATTTTATCAATATTGGATCAATACTTCTGATACAGAAGTATACCGTTTTCTTAAATTTTTTACTAACATCGATGTAGATACGATCAATATCTTAAAAAAAGAAGATAAAATGAAAAATACAAAACCACAAGCTCAAATTATATTAGCAGAGGAAATTACTCGATTAGTTCATGGAAAATCAGGATTAAAAACAGCTCAAAAAATTACTAGCAATCTCTTTACAGGAAAAATACACAAACTCACCTTAGATGATTTCGAACAGCTATTTCAAGATGGTATACCGACCGTACCACTGAAAGCAGGGATTACATTACAACAAGCATTGGTAGAATCTAAATTAGTAGCGTCTCGTGCACAAGCACGAGAATTAATTTTATCTAATAGCATCACTATAAACTCAAAAAAACAATTGAAAACGGAATATATTTTTTGTGCCACCGACAGATTATACGATCGATTTACACTATTAAGACGAGGAAAAAAACACCATTGCTTGATCACATGGGAATGATCAAGTTTAGACAAAATACTGTTTATGTATAATAACTATTTATATTTTTTGAAAATATAAACACAATCTCACACAACATCTCATTATGCCCATGCGTAGTATTTTATTCATGTAACTTCTCGACTATAATATAAATCATTTTTTTTCCTTAAATTCACACAAATCTTTAATCACACAAACACGACAATTTGGTTGTTTAGCTCGGCAAATATTTCTACCATGTAGTACTAACCACTGATGACAGTTTCTTTGAAATTCTTTTGGTACTACCGACAATAATTTCTTTTCTACAGACAAAACATTATTTCCTAACGCAAAACGACTACGATTACAAAATCTAAATACGTGCGTATCTACTGCAATTGTAGGCCAACCGAAAACTATATTTAAAATAATATTAGCGGTTTTACGTCCAACTCCAGGTAAAGATTCCAAACCAATACGATTCGACGGTAATATGCCGTTGTATTTATCTATCAACAAACGACAAGTTTCAATAATATTTTTAGATTTAGTATTTGATAAACCAATAGATTTAATATAATTTTTAACCCCATCTACACCCAAAAGTAACATATCTTGTGGTGTATTAACTACTTTAAACAAGCTCTTTGTTACTTTATTAACTTGTACATCACTTGTTTGAGCCGACAGTAATACTGCAATCAACAACTCAAATTCCGATCGATAAACTAATTCAATAACTGGCTGAATGTTAGTATCTCGTAATTTGCATAAAATCTGATACCGTTTAACGCGATTCATTAATAACACTTAATTATTTCATAACATTTTATTAAAAAACTTATAATACTCACTGTTATTCCATCTGCTTATATTTTCAGTTCTAATAATAATTAAAATACTTCTGACGAAGTAATCATATTTTCTGGGCAAACCCACAAATCAAACTGTTGCTCATCGACATAACCCAATTGTAACGCAGCTTCCTTTAAACTTAACCCTTCCGAATGCGCCTTCTTGGCAATTTCTGCTGATTTATCATATCCAATATACGGACTCAACGCAGTGACCAACATAAGTGAACTATTAAGTAATTCTTTAATTCGTTCATGCTTCGGTTGAATCCCTACAATACAGTATTTATGAAAACTTTCTATACCGTCTGCCAGTAAACGTACCGACTGTAAGAAATTATATATAATCAATGGCCTATATACATTTAATTCAAAATGTCCAGATGCACCTCCGATATTTATACTAACATCATTTCCCATAATTTGAGAACACAACATAGTCATAACTTCACATTGCGTTGGATTAACTTTTCCAGGCATAATCGAGCTACCTGGTTCATTTTCAGGAATGCTTAATTCGCCTATACCACATCTAGGGCCAGAAGATAATAAACGCACATCATTAGCAATTTTCATCATAGAAACGGCTAAACCCTTCAAGGATCCATGACTGTGCACCAATGCATCACATGTCGATAACGACTCAAACTTATTTGGTGCGCTAACAAAATTATGTTTAGTAAGAAATGATAATTCATCGACAACACGGCCGGCATATTCCGGATGAGTGTTTAGACCTGTCCCTACTGCTGTTCCACCTAACGCTAATTCACATAAATGAGGTATAGTAACTTCTATATGGTCTATGTTATGTTGCAGCATAGATACCCACGCAGAAATCTCTTGTCCCAAAGTCAATGGAGTAGCATCTTGAAGATGAGTACGACCAATTTTAATAATATTATTAAATTTAACAGATTTATCAAATAAAGTTTTTTTTAACATCTTAACCTTAGGTATTAATTGCTCATTTAAAGTAACTACCGCTGCAACATGCATTGCACTAGAAAAAACATCGTTGGAACTTTGACTTTTATTGACATGATCATTTGGATGAATAAATTTCCCATTCGCATTTTGTTCACTGCTTAACAATTTATTAGCTCTATTAGCTAAAACTTCATTCATATTCATATTGCTTTGAGTTCCAGATCCAGTTTGCCAAACTGATATTGGAAATTCGTCCTTATGTATTCCAGATAGTACTTCACCCGCTGATTGAATAATTGCTTGAGCCCGTTCACAATCTATCAGTTTCAAATCATAATTTACTTGTGCTGCCGCCAGCTTGATTTGGGCCAATGCTTTAATTAACGAGAAAGGAATTTTTTCATTAGAAATATTAAAATATTTTAATGCGCGTTGTGTTTGCGCTCCCCATAATCGATCGTTCGGTACTAAAATTGCACCCATAGTATCCTTTTCAACACGCATCGCCATAATAATACCGCCTTACTTAATTATAAAAATATTAATTGATTTTATTAATATACTTAATAAAATCATTTGTTTGTACCATATATACAAAATCAATGATATCATTTTAAAATTGAATTTCTATTCAAAAAAGTAATTATTTAATTTATAATTTTGTATGTATTAATTACTTGTGTACAACAATAAAACAAAAAATATAAATATACTGTATACGCATAATATAAAATACATTAATTAAAATTTAAACATGCCAACATTTATTATATTAGGAATAATATTTCAAATATTTACATATAACAAAGTCGCTTGGTGTAGCACACTCACAGAGTGTATTAAATCCAACGCTAATAATAATATATTTCAAGATGGTTTATATCAAAAAGAGATGAAATTACATACTCACGACCATATACATCATACTCTTAATTTTTATCCCTATACAACGAATAAACTACGCGTCCATGCATATAATTATCGATCTCCCTTTTCTTCTACTTATAAGTCTAAAATGCAATTGCAAAACGATTCAATCAATATGTTTCATTCGTTTTACACACAACCTAACAAACACAAAAAAAACTTATCCTTTATACAATTAGGGGTACACAATCTTTTATCAGAACAAATTTTTAATTTTGGAGGAGGAAAAAGACATCTAACTAACGACAAATACGCTATTGGATATAATACTTTTTATCATTGTCCGATTTCTAAAAAAAGCAGCAGTCAACCATACTCAATTAATGTTGGTGTAGAATATTGGTTATATAATACACTATTCATGTTAAATAATTATTATAATTTAGATAATATCTTTGATCCTGAAACATCATTACAGAAATGTGACATACATTATCCAAAAAGTGGTCATCAATTGTATATACAAACTAAATTTCCACACTTTTTCGAATTTACTGGACAAATAAAATTGGAACAATTTATTTATAAAAAAAAATATAAAAAAATTTTCAATAAAAAAAATAGTGACTATTATTTATCGTTAAATCTGAATTATCAACCCATTCCCATGCTGGGTTTTAGCATAAATAATATTTTTGTAAATAAACAATACAATAATACTATTTGTCGAGTATTAATAGATTACCAATTCGGTACTCCTATTATGGAACAAATGCATTATACTAATAAAAAAAATAAATCAATACTAAATAATCTTGATGCTATAATACAACCATTTATACCTACGATAATTCCACATCACGATTATATTTCCATTAACGATCATAATCACCTTTCATCCTTGCGGCATACTCACAAAATAACAGGTTATCCCGGAGAAATTAAAATAATTAAAATCGATGATAATAATGATAAATATGTACGATGGGATTTTGAGTCATTGGAAAATCACGGAGGTAATATTGTTGCAATAACACATAATACTTATGCGCTCTATTTCCCAAACTATCCTATTAAACAAGAAAACAATATTTTTGTTTCATACATTACTAATAATGCAACACAATCCCATCAGGAACAGAAAAAACAAAATATACATATTGTAGTAAAAGATTTTTCACAAAAAAAATTATTGAATACGAATACACAAAAAAAAGATATGTCTATTATTAACGTTAATACTGATTCTGGAATTAATGTTACAGAAAATACAGCTGAGCATACATTAATTTGTCATGACGATGATCAGCATAGTAGCATAAAGAATAATACATCAGTCTCAAATGTCTTCTTTGCTCTACAGCCACAAGATGATGTATATAATACTCCAACAGAAAACGATCAGAATACTATAATAGAAGATAAACATATATTTTTAGCTCCTCCTCCCCCTCCCATTCCTTTTCCTTTTTTAGAAAAAGATTCATCGGAATTTATAGCATCATCAACACTGAACGATACATTACTATTGAACCGATCTGCATCTCGCAAAGATCAACAAACTCATTCTGATGAAAAAAATGCAGATAATGAAGAAATGCATGATATTTTTTTTAAATCTTCTAAAATTGACTTTAATCAAAGTGATGACTTATCATATCGCTTATTTACGCACAGACAGTCTAAGTTTGCTTCAGTAGGTACTACAGAACATATAAATAAACTTGAAAATACCATAAGAGAACGAAGAAAAACTAAACACCTTAGTGATATGGAACAAATATTTGTCAAACTAAATCTTGCACAATCTTCATCATCCATTAGCGAAGATTACGCTACAGACGATAGTAGCGACAGTTTTAATTCCACAAATAAAGAAGAGCAGTATCATTAACTACATTTATACTTTAAAATTATTACATTAATTATTTTTTAAAATTTCAAGAATATACCCATTGAGTAATGGGTATTAAAATATCTGTCAATATAGACATTAAATAGTTAGCAATAACTTCAATTTAGTTTCATAAGATTATCATGAGTTCGATCCCGTATTCCCAACCAAGTGGGAGAAATATTGGTATCAATTCCAAATAAACTTAGAGCTCTTGCCACAGTGTAACAAATAACGTCATCTATAGTTTTTGGATGTGTATAATATGCAGGAACAGGTGGCATAATTACTGCTCCAAATTCTGTTAATTTAACCATTGTACGTAAATGCCCCAGATGCAATGGAGTTTCTCTGATCATTAACACTAGTCTACGTTTTTCTTTCAACATTACATCTGCAGCACGACCAATCAATGATGATGTCATTCCTGAACTAATTTCTGACATAGTTCTAATAGAACATGGAGCAATTAACATACCTAAAGTTGGATATGATCCGCTAGCAACTGATGCTCCGATGTCCTGAGGAAAATGTACAACATCCGCTAATTCATATACAGATTGTTTGCTCATCTTTAATTCTTGTTGTAATGTAATCAAAGCATTTCTAGTAACAATAAGATGAGATTCTATATTCATAGAACATTTTTTTAAAATAGTCAACGCGCGGATTCCATAAATTCCACCAGATGCCCCTGATATTCCTACTACTAGACGTAATTGTTGCTGCATAATTATTTTTACACTCCACGTTAACATAAACAAATACACTTATGATTTTTAATAATTATCGCTATACATATACATTAAAAAATATTTTTTAATATGCTATGACGAATTAAAAAATATTATACATGTATTCAAAATTTTAATACTCACATTATAAGGAGCCATAATAATATCATGATTAATATAGTAATTAAAGAAATCCTTAAATTACACATTAGTAATATATGCTTAATATAAATTAATATAAATCGCTTAAAATTCTCCTATGAATTTGATTTTTAATGATAATTAAATTCATTCGTATTGTAATTAATGTAATTAATAAAAATTCACCCGCGCCACCATAATCAGCTATGTATAAGTAGTGTATTTATTTCTTTTTAAATACAGTGTTAACACGGATTAATGATTCTGGAGTATCCACACTAATATTAAATACATCATCAATTACAGAAACATATATTGTCTCTCCATGCCATAGTACTCGAAGCTGTTCAAGGCGTTCAAGCTGTTCCAGTGGACTTTTAGTCCATGCAATATAACGATGCAGGAACTTAACTCGATATGCATAAATACCAATATGACGTAATAGCGTCTTAGGGAATTTACTATCTAGATGATTTACAAAATCTCCTGTGTTCCATGGAATCATAGAACGAGAAAAATACAGAGCATTGCTATTCATGTTGATAACAACTTTAACTACATTATCATCGTGTGCTTCTTCGAAAGAACTCAATGGTGTTGCTAACGTAGCCATGGAAATAGTACTCATTGAACACAAAATACTTGCTAATTGACGAATCATAATAGAAGAAAGTAAGGGTTCATCGCCTTGAAGATGTACGATAATTTGATCATCTGAAAATTTATAATTGATAGCTACTTCTGCAAGACGTTCAGTACCTGACTGATGAGTAGATCGTGTTAAACATACTTCACTTGCAGATTGCTCTGATTCAATGACTCTCGCTATACAAGAACTATCTGTAGCAATGATTACTTTATTAGCTCCAGAATCTAAAGCATTTTCCATGACACGAATAATCATAGGCTTACCATTAATATCTGATAAAGCTTTCCCTGGAAAACGCGTCGAAAAAAATCGGACAGGTATAATTACTACAAAATTCATATTTTACCTTATTATAATATAAAATTACGAGCATCTTTTTTTAAAAGAACCGGGATTCCTTTTCTTATTGGAAAAGCCAAATTATCAACATTACAAATTAATTCTTTTTTTTCTAAATCGAAAGATAATTCCGAATGACATACAGGACACACAATGATCTTCAATAACTGATATTTCATCATAATATTACTAAATCGATTAAATGTTTAACTTATACATATTATATACAACAAAACTGTTATATATATTCTATAATTTAAAATGGTGATTTTATCATTTAAATAATTTATTTTGTTATATATGACGTTGCCGTATATATAAACAACACTGAAAATATTATTTTTTATCTTTCTTCTACATAGTTATTATATTGTTGTAAAAATGCAATTACTATACATTGAATTTTGAATCCTTATAATATCTAATCTTATTTTCCACCGTGCGCAATAGATTATACGTATCTATCTTATTGATTTTCACTTCTGTATACACATACCACCAATTATCGTGAGCAAAATCTACACATTTAACTGCATCTTTTTCTGTCATTAGTAATATCTCATCTTTTTTAGTAAGGGATGTTAATATTTTTTCAGAATACACGTGATGATCAGAAAATGAAATTGATCTAATCGGAGTGATACCATAACTTCGTAAAGTATCAAAAAATTGTGTAGGATACCCAATCCCTGCTATGGCTACAACATTATTTAAAAAATAAAGAGGTCTACGCTCTCCCGTTAATATGTTGACTACAGCAATAGGACATAACTGCATTAATACTTCTCCAGATTGTATTCCTACTTCTGATCCATTTGCAATAATCGCTTGTACCGTATGAAGTCTGTTAATGCGTTCGCGCATGGGACCAGCTGGTAACCAACAACCATTTCCGAATCGAAGCACACTATTAACTATTACCCATTCTATATCCCTAAAAAGCGCATAATGTTGTAATCCATCATCACTTATTATAATATCCAATTCTTGTTTTCTCAATAATGCAGCAACTGCATCAGCGCGTTTTGGAGAAACAGCGACCGATACTCCAGTTCGTTTCCAAATTAACATGGGCTCATCACCACATTCCTCACTATGGCTATGCATATTAATAATGATTGGATAATTATTCGATTTACCTTTATATCCTCTCGAAATGACCCCAACCTTCCAACCACGACATTTCAAGTGTTCTACTAACCATAATACCATCGGAGTTTTCCCGTTCCCTCCAATTGTTAAATTACCTATAATTATTATTGGTACTGAAAATCGATATACTTTTCGCCATCCATACTGATAACTAATACGGTTAAGCGTGCTGATTAAACCGTATAACCAAGAAAATGGCAATAAAAATAAATAAAAAAACGATGATTTAAACCAAATACGATCAAACATCAAGAAGAAAATTGTAATTTATATAATTGAGCATAAATCCCTTGGCGACGTATCAAAACCTTATGCACACCACGTTCCATAATATAACCGTTTTCAATTACCAATATTTCATCTGCATTTTCAACGGTAGATAAACGATGAGCTATAATCAAGGATGTTCTATTTTTTTTTAACGTATCAAGAGATCTGTGAATAATGTGCTCTGACGCAGAATCTAAAGCAGAAGTAGCTTCATCGAAAATTAAAATAGGACAATCCCGTAACAAAGCACGTGCAATTGCAATACGTTGACGTTGGCCACTAGATAATAGTATCCCATTTTCTCCTATAATAGTATCTAATCCGTTTTTCATTTGAGAAATAAAATCCATAGCACATGCCATACGCGCTGCAGTTTCAATAGATTCTCTAGAATAAAAATTCCTGCGAGCGTACGCGATATTATTTGCGATAGTATCATTAAATAAATGAACGTTTTGAGATACCATAGCTATTTGATTACGCAACGAAGAAAGTTTATAATCATTTAAATTAAAACCATCAAGCAATATACGTCCTTTATCTATATCATAAAAACGAGTTAATAAGTTTACGATAGTAGATTTTCCAGAACCAGATCGACCTACCAGAGCAACAGTTTTTCCTGCTTCAATAGAAAAATTGATTTTAGAAAGCGATGGTGTACTTTTTTCAGGATAAAAAAAAGTAACATCATCAAAAATAATATGTCCCTGTACTCTTGTAATGTCGAGTATGCCTTGATCTTTTTCTGTTTCTAAATCTAATATGGAAAATAAAGTTTGACAAGCTGCCATTCCGCGTTGAAATTGAGCGCTGACATTAGTCAAAGACTTTAATGGCTTCATCAAAACTATCATAGATGAAAAAATAACAGTAATAGTTCCAGCAGTAAGCATTTCCATAACACTTGGAATACTAGCAACGTACAACACAAACGCTAATGCTAATGATGCAACACATTGAATCAATGGATCAAAAATAGATGAAGTTTGCACCATCTTCATACTTTGTTGTCTCATACGGTTACTGACGCAATTAAATCTATCTTTTTCTGTGTGTTGCCCTCCAAATATTAATACTTCTTTATGTCCTTGCAGCATTTGTTCAGCACTGCTGGTTAGTTGGCCCATGGCACTCTGCATCTTCTTACTGATTGTTCTAAATCTATGAGAAACAAGCTTAATAGTGATGGATACTATTGGTGCAATTAGTACTAAAATTAATGATAATTGCCAACTATAATAAAACATCATTACACATAAACCAATAATAGATGCTCCTTCTCGAATAACAGTAACCAAAGCTCCAGAAGAAGAAGAAGCAACTTGATCGGAATCATAAGTAATTCTAGATACTAATGTACCAGTAGATTGTTTTACAAAAAATGAAACCGGCATATTCATAATATGTTTAAATAATGCACGTCTCATTTGCATTACTACTTTTCCGGATACCCATGATATGCAATAAGTAGACGCAAAACCACTAAAACCGCGAATACCCATTAATCCTACTAAAGCCAACGGCATCCACATAAATACATCTCTATTAGCTTTTCCAAATCCATCATCAAGTAAAGGTTTTAATAAAGCTAGCATTAAAGCATCACTTGTTGCATTCAAAATCAGAGTAATAGAAGCAACAACTAATCCTACTCTAAAAGGAAAAATTATTGGCCAAAGACGACGAAAAGTTTGCCAAGTAGAAGAATGATTTTTATTGTACTGCAACATTTATGTCCCTGCAGTCATAATTTATTTCATACGAAACATACGAATACATCGCCATCAACATACTACAAATATCGAATACTTCAAATGTACTAAGATTCGTGAAAAATCTTACAACATAAATATGCATAAAAATAAAAACTACTATATTTATATATAAATATTATTTTTTTAATATATACAAACGTATTTCCTAATCTTTAGTATATCTAATAGTCTGTGTGATTAAATGTGATTTTCACGATGAAAAATGAATTTAACGCTCATTCATATATATTAACTATTTTATTGAAAAATATTACTATCAACCCCAATTATATGACAAGCATTAACTTCAGAGAACTTGATAAGTCAATGTTATTTACTTATTCATATTATTCTATTTTTAATATCAAATTAAATTTTTATCGCTTTCACTAATAAATAACAAGGGGTTACCTTTTTCAAAATAAAATAAGTATACAACATTAAAATTTAATTCTTTTTTACCTACTCAAGTAGTAACCTCATTATATCTAATATATAACCCCTAATTATAACACGACTAATGTCATTACCATACATAACCATATTAAAATGTTATATATATATAAATATCGTATACAAATACTAAAATATTTATTCACTTAATTTGTTTCTTGTTATCTATAATTATTTCATTCTAACATATTAATAGATTTCATATATAAAAATTATTTAATAAAAAAATAATTACTCATTTTTAGTTGCCGCTTTAAATGCTTCAACCATGACACTAGAAAAATTCTTATCTTTCTCTTTGACATGGTTATCAATCATGTTGACTTCTGGTTTTTGAATTAGATCGCATATATTACATGTAGATAAATTGACGATTCTATTTTTACGATCTACCCCGTCTAGCGTTGCATATATGTCATTGCCTATGTGTAATGACATATATGTTTTCTTATGAGTAGATTTATTATTTGATACGGCAGGAATAGATAAATAACCAATTACCACATTATCATCCAATGTGACAGTAGCTCCCCCTTTTTCATCTATAGAAAGAATCTTTCCAGATACCATACTTCCTTTTTTATGAGCGGATAAATACACATTTAAAGGATCTTCCGTTAACTGTTTTATACCCAAAGAAATACGTTCACGTTCTGCATCGACTTGAAGAACTACAGCAATTATTTCGTCACCCTTTTTATACTTATTTACAGCCTCTTCATTAGATAAATACCAAGAAATATCAGAAAGATGCACCAAACCGTCAATCCCTCCTTCTAATCCTATAAAAATACCAAAATCAGTAATTGATTTTATCCTTCCCGTAACCCGATCGCCTCGATTATACATATCTGAAAACTTCTGCCATGGATTAATTTTACATTGTTTTAATCCTAAAGAAATTCTGCGGCGCTCTTCGTCAATATCTAATACCATTACTTCAACAGATTCTCCTACTGTCACTACTTTAGAAGGATGAATATTTTTATTAGTCCAATCCATCTCAGATACATGCACTAATCCTTCTACTCCATCTTCAATTTCAATAAAACACCCATAATCAGTTAAATTAGTTACTTGTCCTATCAATTTACTTCCTTCTTTATGGCGTTGAACAATAGCCGCCCATGGATCTTCACCTAATTGCTTTAGACCCAAAGATACGCGAATACGCTCTCGGTCAAATCTTAATACTTTAACAATAATTTCATCTCCAACATTTACTATATCACTAGGATGTTTGACGCGTTTCCATGCCATGTCAGTAATGTGTAACAGCCCATCTACGCCTCCTAAGTCGATAAAAGCGCCATAATCAGTTAAATTTTTAACTATCCCTTTAATTTCGATTCCTTCATGTAATTGATTTAACAATTGATCACGTTCAACACTATTTTCAGATTCAATCACTGCGCGACGCGACACTACAACATTGTTGCGTTTATGATCTAATTTGATTACTTTAAATTCAAATGCTTGCCCTTCTAGAAATGAAGTGTCACGTATTGGTTTAACATCTACCAAAGAACCAGGTAAAAAAGCTCGTACGCCATTTAGTTCAACAGTAAATCCTCCTTTTACTTTTCCATTAATAACACCTGTAACAGTAGTCATATCTTGGTGTGCTTTTTCTAATGATACCCAAGATTCATAACGTTTGGCTTTTTCACGAGACAAAATAGTCTCCCCAAACCCATCTTCTACTGCATCCAATGTAACATCAACATAATCACCAATTGAAATCTCCAATTCTCCTTGAGCATTATAAAACTGCTCAATAGGAATAGCAGATTCTGATTTTAATCCTGCGTCGACCAACACAATATCTTTAAAAATAGCAACAACAACTCCACGAACAATGGATCCAGGACAAGTTTCTACTTTTTTTAAAGATTCTTCAAATAGCTGAGCAAACGATTCTGTCATTTTTATAATCTTCAATTTTCAATTAACCCCACCCCATTCCATGTTTGGTGGGGTTATAACAAATATATCATAACTATCCTTGATTATGCGTAGTATTATATAGTACTCTCGATGAGAATACTAGACTCTCTCTAATATACATCAGTACTTTAGATTTTACTTCTTCAGCAGATAAATGAGTAGAATCTAATATTAATGAATCAATCGCAGGAGTTAACGGTGCTGATTTTCGATTGCAATCACGATCATCTCGTTCTCTTATTTGCGAGAATAAAAACTTAAAATTAACATCAAAATTTTTTTTCTGTAACTGATGTAATCTACGGCGCTCTCTTTCTTTAAAAGAAGCATAAAGAAAAATTTTCAGTTCCGCATTAGGAAATACTACTGTTCCCATATCCCGCCCATCAGCAATAAGTCCTGGACTTTGACAAAATGTACGTTGATATGTCAATAAATTTTTACGTACTTTCGAAAAAGCAGCGATTTTAGATGCATAATTTCCTATAGTTTCTGTATAAATATCTTTTTTAATTTCTTTACCATTAAAGGGTACAAAAAAACTATTTTTTCTATTTATAAAACTTATCTGTATCTCTTCAGCAAGTACTGCTACTTTTTCTTCACAATTAATATCAATTTTATTTTCTAAAGCTGCTAATGCTAACACTCGATAAATCACTCCCGAATCCAACAAATTCCATCCAAGAATTTTTGATAGTCTCCTAGATAAAGTCCCTTTTCCTGCTCCACTTGGGCCATCAATAGTAATAACTGGAAATATGTTGTTCACAATTATCCCCTTGTAGCGCACAATCTTCACTATATAATAATTATTTAATATTTTAATAAAATTTACTGATCATAAATTTCATATGTACGATTTAAATTATATATGAACACCACACTGTATAGAATACTTATTGCAATATACTAATACTAGATAATTGTGTAAAAAAATCTGGAAAAGTTTTATCGGTACACTTAGGATTATTAATTATAATAGAAACATCCGATAATGCCACCAAAGAAAAACACATCGCTATACGATGATCATCGTAAGTATTAATATAAGCTGATTCTATTTGAACTGGAGGAGTAATTTGTAAATAATCATAACCTTCCACAATCTCCGCTCCTATTTTACGTAATTCGGTAGCCATTGCCGCTAGTCGATCACTTTCTTTAACTCTCCAATTATAAATATTACGTAATATTGTAGGGCCATTAATAGAAAATAATGCAGTAATAGCAAGAGTCATTGCTGCATCTGGAATATTATTAACATCTAAATCAACAGCATTCAGATCAGCTCCACGGGTACACTCTATATAATTATCACCCCAAGCAATCTTTGCTCCCATACTTTCTAATATATTCGCAAAATAAACATCTCCTTGTCTGCTATTGCGATCGACTCCTATAACTCGAACAGTACCCCCTCGAATAGCTGATGCTGCTAAAAAATAAGAAGCACTCGAGGCATCTCCTTCCACTAAATAATCCCCAGGCGATTGATATGCCATATTTCCTTTACAATAAAAAACACGATAATTGTCATGTTGTATGTTGATTCCAAAAATTTTCATAAGGGACAAAGTCATATCAATATATGGTCTGGATACTAATGCTCCGTCTACTTTAATAAGAGTATCTCGATAAGCTAATGGCGTCATCATAAGCACAGATGACAAAAATTGACTAGAAATACTCCCTTTAATAAAAATTTCGCCTCCATAATACCCTCCATACAATCGTATGGGAGGGTAACCATCACGTTCCATATACTCAATACGCGCTCCTCCTTGTCTTAAGGCATCTACTAAGTGTGCAATCGGCCTATCTTTCATACGAGGATGACCGGTGAGCACGATATTTTGAATCTCTACAGACAATGCCGCAACAAGAGGTCTCATAACAGTCCCGGCATTTCCCAAATACAAAATTAATTGATTATTATTTTTTGATTGAATCGGACCACCAACACCATTAATTTCGCAAGTTTTTCTATTATTTGAAAGACAATATGATACTCCTAGATTACGTAAAGCATCCAGCATACAACGCACATCATCGCTATCCAACAAATTAGTTAACTGAGTAGTACCTGTAGCTTGAGCTGCTAACAACAATGCTCGATTTGATATACTTTTAGAACCAGGAAGATGAATGGTTCCCTGTATTTTTTTTATAGGAGCTAATTTGATAAAATCATTCATTTTTCACCAACTTTTTATATAAAAAAATTTAATTCTTGAAATTAATAACTCATAATACACCATTTACAATAATAATATGTGATTGCATTTAACGATTTAACACATGGACATAGCAATCGATTGAATCTAATTAGCGATATTTTTCAGAAAATAATTTCATAAATCTAATTAATTTTTTTACACCTTCTAATGTCATGGCATTATATAAAGATGCCCGCATACCCCCCACTACTTTATGTCCTTTCAAACCATGCAATCCGAAAGATATTGATTCTTTTAAAAAAAGATCATTTAATTTATTGTTTTCTAAAAAAAAGGGGATATTCATATATGAACGATTAGATAAACTAATGTTATTATAATAGAAATTACTAGAGTCAATAGCATTATATAAAAGAGCTGATTTTTCTTGATTACGTTTATTAATTTCCTTTAAGCCTCCTTGTGTTTTTAACCATTTAAACATTAAACTAGCAACATACCAAGATACAGTAACAGGCGTATTAAACATTGAGAAATTATCAGCTAAAATTTTATAATTTAAAATAGAAGGTACTACTCGGTAAGGTTCTTTCAGTAAATCTTTTCTGATAATTATTACGGTCAAACCAGATATTCCAATGTTTTTTTGAGCCGTAGCATAAATTATACCAAAACGGTTTATATTCAGTGGACCCGAAAATAAAGTTGAAGAACAATCTGCTACCACTATTTTATCAGAAAAATTTGGGGTTTCATATACAGCTATTCCATCAATAGTTTCATTAGGACAATAATGAATATACAGACTATTTTCAGAAACATCCCATTTAGATATAGGTTGAATATTATATAGTCCATTTTTTTTTCCGACCACATTAATTATACGTGGATCACAATATTTTTTTGCTTCTATTGCTGCATTGTATGCCCAATACCCAGTTTTTATATAATCAACTCGTTCTGAAGATTTGTTTAATAAATTCATAGGAATCGCAGAAAATTGTGCACGCGCCCCACCATGACAAAATAAAACTTCATAAGTTTCTGGAATATCAAGAAGATCACGCATATCTTGTTTCGCTTCTTGCATTAATTGTAAAAATTCTTTACTACGATGACTTATCTCTATGACAGATATGCCCATATTATTCCAATTATATAATTCTTCTTTAACTTGCCTTAAAACTTGTTTTGGCAACATTGCTGGACCCGCGCTAAAATTGAATACTTTATTCATATAATGATCGATCATAAATAATTAAATTAATTAAAACAGTATCCTTCATAATGAACTACTATTGAAAATAATAATTAAAAAATATAAAATAATGTTAAGCAACACACTGTATTGAAATTTTCATTCAATATAATAAAACGAAAACTCTTGTTTTATCCTAAACAACATTTTCAATGTACAATGAAAAAATAAAATTTTTTTATCAAAAATAATGAATTTTTCTTATTATTATCTTTAATTCAATGATCTAATTACTCATAATAAATATATACATTTATTTATTTAACAATAATAATAACAATTAATTAAACCAAAAACCTATATTTAAAAATTAATATTCAATTAATATGTGTTATATCACTCATATAAGGATATAGCACCGAAGGAATCGCCACTCGTCCATCTTCTAATTGATAATTTTCAAGCACCGCTGCTAATGCTCGACCTATTGCTACTCCAGAAGCATTTAAAGTATGTAATAATCTCGTTTTTCTATGCATTCTTCCTTTATATCGCGCTCTTATACGACGCGCTTGAAAATCTCCAACATTTGAACAAGAAGAAACCTCGCAATAAGCATTATACGCTGGAAGCCATACTTCCAAATCATATGTTTTGCACGAAGAAAATCCAATATTTCCTGTGCATAATAATATTTTCCTATATGGTAATTTAAGTAATTGCAATACTTTCTCCGCATGACTAGTTATTTCTTCTAATATCTGCATAGATTTATCTGGATGTACTACTTGAACCATTTCAACTTTGTCAAATTGATGCATCCTAATTAATCCACGAGTATGATGACCATATGATCCTGCTTCATAACGGAAACATGGAGTATGAGCAACCATCTTAATGGGTAATTCTTCTTCATCAAGAATTACATCACGAACTAAATTGATTAGAGGTACTTCAGCGGTAGGTATTAATGCGTATGGATTGGTTTCAGATTGTAAGTGTTGCATATGAAACAAGTCTTCATAAAATTTTGGTAATTGACCTGCACCATATAAAGATTCCTGATTTACTAAATATGGTAGATAATACTCTTCGTATCCATGACATTTAACATGCAAATCTATCATAAATTGAGACAAAGCGCGATGCAAATGCGCTATTTGTCCTTTCATTACGATAAAACGTGATCCAGTTAATTTTGTTGCGTTAGCAAAATCTAAACCATTAGTTAATGCGCCCAACGCTACATGATCCCGTATTGGAAAATTATATTGAACCGGTTTACCCCAACGCATAATTTCTAAATTATCTTGATCTCTAAATCCATAAGGCACTTGATCATCTGGAATATTCGGTAAAGATAACTCAAATTGTTTAATCCTGTTTTTTAATGCTTTATTTTCAAGTTTAAGAGAAGTTAATTTTTTTCCTAAAACATATGCTTCTTGACATAAAAATTCTACATTTTCTCCACGAGACTTAGCTATTCCTATAATTTTAGCCTTAGCTTTACGTTCTGTCTGTAAACTTTCAGTTTTCTTTTGTAAAATTTTTCTCAAACTCTCTTGCTGACGAAATTTATTAATATTTAGTATAAACTTTCTACGAGCAAGCTTTTTAGCAACCAAATCAAGATTACTGCGCAACAAATTGGGATCAATCATATCTAACCTATACTATTCGTTTTATCATATACTAATTTTACTAATAATATATTTTTTCACAACTACAACAAATTTACACTATTATAATAAATTCATACCATATTATTATTTATTACAATCCACAATATCATATAATTCACTATACCAAATGTAAAATCTCATGGTTTATTATGTTAATGATATTTCAAGTGCATATTTGCACTTTCCTAGTGCCTATCCAATTTAACTCTTTAAAAATATCTAAAAACAATTAATGTTTGTAAACACAACACATTTGCACACTATGCACAGTAGTAGCACTACTTTATAGTATTTTTTTGATTCTTTTATAAAAACATACCTCTTTCATATATAAACACACCCATATATTATATAGGCAATAACTTAAAAACAATTCAAATGAATTTACCGCATCTTTATTAAAGAACAAAGATATATGTCATATATATATGACTTTTAAAATCATATACATTCTCATAATAATACTTCCATTATCTTTCGATAATACAAAATATGTATTCTGTTAATATTTCGTGAAAACTAATATAGAAATAATACAATAATCAAATATGTTTTATTATTATGGAATATCGAACTACAACATTTTCTAAATTTCTTTTATTATATAGATATCGCGATACACGTCAAATTCCTTACAACATATCAATAAAAATTAACTGAACGTACTTTATATGACTTTTGGTATATATCTCGCATAAAAAAATAATTTTTCTTATTTATTTAACAAAAATTTAAATTAAAATATCTAATAGATATTATTTTCTTTGATCGTCTACTTGGATATCCTTAGAAGGAGCGAAATAAAACTTACTTATATCAATGTCATTATTATTTTGATCTAATAAATAGTAATCTACACGTTGTCCTTTTTCTTCGAAAATACTAAACTTCTCGATTATACCCTGATCAGTAATTTTAATTCTACATTCTTTTAAATTAAAATCATTACTTATCGGTATTAAATAAAAAAAATCCCCTTGCTGGGATACAGTATATTCATTCCATTCATGTATATTGTGACTAGAAAATAACATAAAAAAAATATTATCAGAAAAGTTTCGCAACCGATACGCAGTAACTTGTTTGATAGAAGGAATATAAAACCAAAGTGTTTTCCCATCAGATATCAAAAAATTTTCTTCAGGGGATATCACATGCCAATTAAGTAAATTAGGACGTTTTATCCATAATTCTCCATGGTATTCTAACACCACATTTTTATCAGAATTAATAACTTTCTGAATAAAATGTACATAAAAATTATTTATTTTTTTAAGGCGATTTTGTAAAACAAAAACAGATGCATCATCAGCTACTACCGTAATAGCTATAATAACGCTTAAAAAAACAGCATATATTATCTGTTTCGTCATTCTGAATTAATTATCTCCATTATCATTATATATTTGTTTAAATAAACAATAACATTATATATCTGTATATATACATCCCTATACAAGATATAATAATTCTGATTATTCAGAAAGGATCATGAACTAATCGTTTGATTTTTCCAAAAATTAACTACTGCATGTATTTCTCGATCTTCTATGAAGGCTCCATGTACCCGAGTAGCCATGGACGAGTGAGGCCCTACATATAACATATCGCCCATACCTAATAAAGATTCTGCTCCAGATTGATCAAGAATAGTACGAGAATCTATTTTACTCGATACAGTAAAAGCTATACGAGCTGGAATATTTGCTTTAATTACCCCAGTAATTACATCCACTGATGGTCTTTGAGTTGCTAATATTACATGAATCCCAGCAGCTCGAGCCTTTTGTGTTAAACGAATCACTAATTCTTCCACTTTTTTTGTTGTAGTCATCATCAAATCTGAAAATTCATCTACAATAATTACAATATAAGGTAATTTGTCTAATGTATTAGAACAAGATGCAGTATTATTATTCACATATTTGCTGATAATATTATTTGCTACATATTCTTTAGAATAAAATTGCGTTATATGGCTATTATAATTTTCTAAATTCCGAACACTGAGCATAGCCATCAATTTATAACGACGCTCCATTTCCTTTACACACCATTGTAATACTTCATAAACTTCTTGTGTATTGGTAATAATTTGTTTTAAAAGATGAGGAATACCTGAATATATTGATAATTCTAAAATTTTAGGATCAATCATAATAAAACGCACTTCTTCTGGCGTAGCTTTATATAAAAGACTAATAATCATAGCATTAATCCCCACAGATTTACCTGATCCAGTAGTACCGGCAACTAATAAATGAGGTAGAGATTTAAGATCTACAATTAATGGGTATCCAGCTATATCCTTTCCCAAGACCAACGCTAATGGAGTATTGATATTCCTAAACTGATCTGAACCAATTATATCTCCTAGATATACTGTTCTGCGCTGTTTATTAGGAATTTCTAATCCAACATATGGAGTACCCGGAATTACATCTACCACTTTAACAGAATTTGTGTATAAAACACGAGCTAAATCGCGTGATAAATTAGAAATTCTTGAAGATTTTATACCCGGTGATAAATTCAACTCAAATCGAGTAATTACCGGTCCAGGAACAATATTAGCCACATTTGCTATAATGTGATATTCCAATAGTTTCGATTCTAACAATTGAGAAATTTTTTTTAATTCCAAGAAGTCTATCGTTGTTTTTTCTGAAGAAGATGTAGTCAATAAGCCTATATCTGGAAAAGTAGCAGCACGATTGTCATAACATAGAGTAGGATGTCCCGTGGGGATTTTTTTATATTTAAACAAAGGTACATGTTGTTTTATGTTTTTTTTAACAAATACGGGAATTTTTTGATCAATATTATTTCTATCAGTACGTATTACATTTAAATCTTGTATCAATGATACATTATATTTTTGTTCTCTTTTGTCAACACAATGTATATTGTCATTGCTACTACAAATTGTTTTATCAAATTTATTAATTTTTACAGAACAATTTTTTCCTTTATAAACAACATTAGTCACATATTTTTTTTGATAATCGTTGTAACCTGCCCTGCTTATCCATAGTTTAGAACAAAATAACAAGCGCTCAATAAAATCGAGACCTTGACTAAATATCTTTATCGCTGAAATGCATTTCATTTTAAAAGAATTATTTTTTAAAATAGGATTAAATTGCTTAGTAGATCTACTAATATTGTTAGATACATCAGGGATGATTTGTATGTTTAATAAATCATTTTTTAAATTTTTAAAAAAATTAGGATCTTGTGTAGAAAAAACCAATGGATACATGAGTCGTTTAGCACACGATTTTTGATGAATAAATTGATATCGATATTTTTTTGTAAAAAAAAATAATGCGTTTAAATAGCGTAAATAATTAAATAATTGATTCTTAATAGTTTTTAGAATCATCCCAAAAAATTTATTAAAAAACACTGTAATATCAATAATTCCAATTAAAAAAAATAAAATTATACTGACATGATGAGTCATTTTTTCATAAGATGAAATAATATCATACGATATGCTTCCTACTATGCCTCCAGAAGAAAAATAAAAAAAATTATCGATTGTTATATGAGCTAATCCACAACACGCGAATAATAATATCAAGATACCTATTAATTTAAATATAAAAATAAAAACAGTAATACGCATACCCTGCACACAAATTTTCCAAAGATAAAAGAAGAGAAATAACGGAATTATATAAACTGGAATACCAAAAATAAAAAATAAAAAATCAGAAATTTTCGCTCCTAACATACCTCCAACATTATGAATAGATCCATCCCACATAGTCTGTAACCAGCCAGGATCTGCAGGATTAAAACTAATTAATGAAATAATTAAATATAATAAAATTATACTTACACCAATCAATATAACATTAATCACTAAAGATATCTCTTAATTAAGTATTGATAATCATTTTTATGTAATAATTATTTTATTTATATCAAGTATTGCTTTATATTTAAGTAATAATGATACTGTTTGTTAATTCATATAAACAATTGCACATAATATCATTGTGTCATGGATTCAATATACATGCTATATATATGCTCTAATTTATGAAGTTATAAACAAATAATGTTTCAAATATATTACTTCAACACCATATATATCTTTAACAAAAATTAAAATCCTAATAAAACTAACAAATACTTTTAAGTTTATATAAAACGCTTGATGCATATTGCAAACATATCTCGCAAATACATACGATTTTTTGTGTGAGTTAGTATTAATTACAGTAATTTTGTTATATAATAATAAAATTTGTAGTTTTGACTGCGATCCTTATTTGCAACTACATAAGAATTATGTATCCGATCAAACATTAATATCGTTAAAAATACATTTCTATGCATAGAAACATACATAGAAAAATATGATTTTTAAGAATAATTTAAACTAAGTAATAATTTATTTTTAAATTATAATATTGCATCTGTTTTCTATTAATATTAGAAACCAAAATATAATGCTTACTACAATATACTTAATCAGCATATAAGGAGATACAATTATTATGATAATAAAAAAACATTGCAAACTACTCATATTAGGAGCAGGACCCGCCGGATATACCGCAGCTATTTATGCTGCACGAGCTAATTTAAATCCTGTATTAGTCACTGGATTAGAAATAGGAGGTCAATTAAATACTACTACAGATATAGAAAATTGGCCTGGAGATCCAAAAAATCTCACTGGACCTATGTTGATGAATCGTATGAATACGCACGCCTCTTGTTTACACACAGAAATTATCTCTGATCACATATTTAAAGTAAATTTTAAACAATATCCTTTTTGTTTATACGGTAATACACATGAATATACATGTGATGCTTTAATCATAAGTACAGGAGGATATGCTCGCAGCCTTGGTATACCTTCTGAAGAAAAATATAAAGGAAAGGGAGTATCTTCGTGCGCTACTTGTGATGGATTTTTTTTTAATCAACAAATTGTTGCAGTTATTGGAGGCGGTAATACAGCAATAGAAGAAAGTTTATATTTATCTAATATTGCTTCTAAGGTTCATCTGATTCATCGTCGTTCTACATTTAGTGCAGAAAAAATATTAATTAATAGACTCATGAATAAAGTACACAGCGGTACTGTTGTTTTGCATACTAATCATATTGTTAAAGAAATATTAGGTAATGGTACAGATGTTACCGGTTTATGTATAACAGACCTAGTACAACATCAGGAACACATAATAAATCTTCAAGGTATATTTATTGCCATTGGATACAATCCAAACACTTCTATATTTAATGATCAACTCGTATTAAACAATGGATATATTTGTGTACATTCCGGTATGAACGGCAACGCAACAGCCACTTCTATTCCAGGTATATTCGCAGCAGGAGACGTTATGGATCACAGCTATCGTCAAGCAATTACTGCAGCTGGATCGGGTTGTATGGCTGCAATAGACGCTGAACGTTATTTATCTACTATTATGCATTAATATACTAAACAAATAAAACAAAATTCAAATAAAACTATCCATTAATTTTTAAATAAAATATATAATTATTCGTACTTACAAAATCTAAAAATAAAAATTAATATTTAATAAGTAAAAAAAATAATGTTTAGTGCTATTCAGAATACGTAGCAACAACGTTGAATAGATATATGGAGTTAACTACACAAATATATAGTGAATATATTACAATCTGAATACATAAAATACAAAACAAAAACAGGATTTGTACTGAAGCAGTAAGTAATATATATGACGTCTAAAGCAAATGAAACAAGTAACCAAATTCTAATAATATAGATCCCAATTATAGTCTATTATTATAGTTATAATGTAGTAATTGTATTTGACAAAAAATGAACTTTTCTAATAAATTTATTAAAATTAAATATTTCAATTATCGTACGAATAAAATCAACACTTGATTAGCTTCTAATCTTATGAGAAAATTCCGAATCGTTTATTTAATTTTTTAGAGATCATAATGACAAAAGAAGATAGTTTCGAAATGCACGGTACAGTATTAGATACCTTGCCTAATACGATGTTTCGTGTAAAATTAGAAAACGGACACGTCGTTGTAGCACATATTTCTGGAAAAATAAGAAAAAACTACATTCGAATATTAACAGGAGACAAAGTCACCGTTGAACTGACACCATACGATTTAAGTAAAGGAAGGATTATTTTCCGTAGCCGATAATAATCAAAACTTAATTTAAACTTTTATATATTATATATTAACACCGTTAATATCCAATGTGAAATGCAAGTCCATCTGTTAGGTTTTTTTCAAAAATCATGGTAAATTCATACATACTCGTTGCATCAATCACATTAATATCAGTAAAGATTTTTTATCTTTTGTTTATGTTTATAACTCATAACTCCATACCTAATTTAATCCACCAGGTACGCCCTGGTTCATAAATCAGAGTGCCAGAAGGATATCCAAGTCGTTTATGAACATACGAATTCAGATATTCTCTATAAGAATGATTTAGTAAATTATCTACACCAATGCTAAATTTATAAAATTGGGAACTTTTCCACGCAAAATTCATGGATAATATTCCAAATCCTGAAGTATTACAATTTACACTTGTATGAGGCAACATATTTCTAGAAACAAAAGATTCCTGTGACATCAACGAATTATTAATAGATTGCGCCAATGCCAATCTCCACTTAGCAGCTATACTATAACTTCCTCGTATCCATTGGCATGTAACCCTACCCTCCAATGGAGGCGTTCTGAATAAAGTGCAACCATTATCAATATTCATGCCCCAGGACCACGAGATATTAGTTGCAGTGTGCCAATGCTCATTAAATTGATAATTTAATCCTACTTCAGTTCCGCATATTTTAGCATGAATGTTCTCTGCGTAAATAATACCATCTTGTATGGTATCATCATTGCGATAATCACATACGATAAAATCTTTAACATATCCAGCATAAGATGATATCCATCCATTTATTTGTAGATGTTGAAAACATGCTCCTATATCTATCTGAACAGTTTTTTCAGGTTTTAATTTTAAAATATCATCTATATTATTAATATTTTCTCCGGATTTAGTATAAGATAACTCCCAATAATCAGGCAAACGAAAACTTGTACCTACACCAATATAATACGACAACAACGGATTGATATTATCTTCATAGCGTACAAACCCAGCAGGATATACTATACCATGTCGTTTATATTTAGAACAATTATTAAAATTAATTACACTGTATTCCAGTCGTGTCCCTCCAATAAATCTTCTGTTTGACAATGAATCAACGATCAATTCGGTAAATATACCAGTGTCTCGAGAGACAATGTCCGTTTTCCAATTAGAATTAGATTCTATACGTTTTCTATGTGTATTAATTTGAACATCTGCGCCACTATGACATTTGATATTGTCCCATTGAGATACAGTAATACCTCGTGCACCCCATATTAATCGATCAACATTATTGTTAATATTACCACTACTAAACCCACAGCATTTTCCAGTAGATAGTTCTGTATTATGAGACACAGTATCAGCCATAATATGGCTTACATAATTATGCCAAGCTTGCAATTCAATTTTATCTAATATTTTGCTGATATCTAAAGTTTCTATTTTCATTCCATAACTTTCTCTAGCAAAACATAACCCATCCATAGATCGAGCGGCATAATTTGCAGTACCATTTCCCTGTCCTAGGCTGACTTCTAAATATGTATCTGCACTCAAATTAAATGACAAAATCGCATCAGCGTTCCATTTATACCACGCAGAATGTACCTGGTCTTTATTACCATCATGATAGTCGTCTGAACGAGAAATATTGCCTATCAATCTAATATAGCCGTATTTGCTCCCCATAATACTATCTATATTTTTATCTATTTTATTATTTGCACCGATTGTTACATTACTACGCAATTGAATTTTTGATTTATCAAATCGAGGATGATATCGTTCAAATTGCAACGTACCCGCAGATGTTACAGGACCCCATAGTACTGTTTGAGGGCCTTTAATGATATTTAAAATATCAAAAGTCTCAGGAAAAATATAAGCACTAACAGGATCCATATGAGAACAACAGGCACCAAGTATTTCTCCATTATCCATCAAAATACGTATTCGAGATCCAAACATTCCCCTAAACACTGGTTCGTTATTCACTCCTCCATTACGAATAGCAGAGAATCCAGCAATACCTTTTAAATAATCAGAAACATCAATTACATACAACGACTGCAAAGATGTTGCAGGAGAATCACTAAAAATCAACGGGGAATTTTTTGTCGAAATAACAGTTATGACATCATCATGCATTTTTCCTTGGAGTAATATAGGTAGTTCTTGTATGCTACTAAATATTGATATCGAAGTATCTTTATGTCTACTGCTAACAGATACATCATTTGAATTAGCTTGAGAATTATTAACAGTAAATATGATTAACACAAAACATATCAAAAATAATATCATATGCATTAATATTTCATGACTATAAAAAAACTTACCATATACCATATGTATGCTCGTAACTATTGCATTCTTTTCAAGATACTAATATCATTATTACAATATATATTAAAAACTTAATTTCTTCTAATATAAAATCAGATAAATAGATAATATTAACAATCTTGATCAAAATCGATCGTTTCTGACTAAAAAAATAATCTTGAAATTATTTACAAATATCATATTTCTTAAAAAGAAATTGTGATCTATATAACATTGAATTTGCAACATTACACTAACACTGAGGAAATTAAAGTACTTACTATTTCTATATCTTCAACTAAAGTTTAGTTAACACGTTTTATTTAATTTATCACAAGAATTAACTGCTCAAAATCAATATTAAGACGATATTGATTTTGAGCAGTACACGTACTAATATGCTAGATTTTTACAAAATGTTGTTATACTATCAAAAAATAAATTGCAAACGCGCGCAATCTAAATAACACGCATTACAATCATGTTAATGCATTTTTATAATGAAATACTTTTTATAGTATCTATATATATTTTAATAAAAAAAATATATTATCTGAATCTTATGTAAACAGCTGACGCAAATGTTGATTTATCCACGTACAGTTCATATAGAGTAATTACATGAAATATGTCATTCAATCGACTATAATATTTGACACTACAGAGTATACTCTGACATCATTAACTGATTCCAATACATCAGTAAAATTATCTAATTCTGCTGGACGGGTATTAGAAGAGCTAATTAAACGACACAATATTGATATTTGTGCGCCAGTCACTCGAGAACATTTGTTTTCAATCGTTTGGAGAGCTTATGGACTGGAACCATCTAACGGCAACTTAAATCAACAAATTAGTTTAATACGAAAAACTTTAACATCTTTTGGATTAGATTCCTCATCCATTATAACTATTCCTAAACGAGGTTTAAAGTTAAACAATCAATTGATTATAGAAAAAATACACGAAGATAGACCATGCGTATCTTCCCCTCTACATAAAACCACAGATCAAAACAATAATTTATTATCATCTTCTATTTTACTAAATATCAAAGCTCATATAAAATATATGATTACCCTGACGATAATGGTCGTAATATTACTCAGCATTGGTTTTGTGTACTTATACACTAAAAAAGATCATATTAAACTATATTGTTGTAAAGAAATAAACTCATGTAACATTTGCGCTTTTCATTCAGAATTGGGATTTGAATGCAATGACTGCATTATGCAATGCACCGAAATTACATAACACAATCAAATAAATAATAATATAATTCATATTATCTTGATTTTTAACTCTAAAATTTTTAATTTTTATACAACATGCATATAATAACAATATGCGCTTGCAACAACTTACCTGGATTGTACGCATTATTCACTAATAATTCCTAAAAACATATGAAAAATAAAATACATTTATTTATATATTCTTTCAATCAAAAACCACTTCTTCAATGAAAACACCCATTTATAAATTCGTTAAATAAACTAACTAAATTCAACACATTTCCCTTTTGTTAAAATTTAACAAACACTATAGATGATATCTATCAACTATTTATTTAAAAAATAATACTATTCTCTTATAAGACATTATCGCATTGTTTTAATTCTTAAATTTTTACTAAAAAAATCACATTATAAAATAAACATCACAAAAATTAAAAAATTATTATTTTTTAATTCGTTGTTAATAGGTACTCCCCAGAATAGGGATGCCCCTAAAAAAATATAAATCAATCGTATATATCTAAATCATTAAAATAAACTGACATTTATATCTGCTCAACAATGATGAATATGTATCACTGCATATAAATACATATATTATCTATCAAATAGATAGACACAAATTATTCTCTGCATAAGATAAAGTTTTTCTAATTAAATAATTAGAAAAAGAAAATATTATAATATTTTCAATATCATTATAGCCAATTTAACTTAGTCAGACCAACTGTTTATTATCGTTCAAAATTTCAATATCCTGTATTTATTTATTTTAACAACAACCGAAATTAAATATACCATTTACTTATTTAAATTACATAAAATTAACTTACTATGAACAAATTATACTAATAATATGTTCTATCAAATCACAATAACCATAAAGTATATCTTACAAAATTTTATCAAAAATAAAATATTTTTATAAATATACACTATGATTATAATTAATTTTGTGTAATATAAATAGAATTAACTTTAAATAAATAGCGTTGCGCTTGCTTAGATGGATGATGAGATTGTATATGTTGGTAAAATTGTTCGGGATTAAGTTTGTTTATTTTTTCAATAGCATAATTACGATCAATAGAAAATGTTTTCAATAATGCGCTTAAACCATTCACATAAGCAACAATTATGGCATAGCGTCTAGTTTTTATATCAATAATTCCCTCTAATTGTTTTTGCAATATAGACAAATAAGCAGTACCAAGATCAATATTAACAGCAGCATTTTTTAATTCATGAATACTAGGTTCTCCTCTCCATCCTTTCAAACGATAAGCATCTCTTCCTGCAGTATCCGCTTTAAGCTGCATTAACCCAACAGCATTAGATTTACTGATTACAGCAGGATTATAATTAGATTCTACTTGAATAATGGCTTTCACTAAAGATGCATCTACTCCATAATTCATAGCACAATAATGAATGTAATCATTATACATAGACGGTGTAATTCGTTTAGGAAAACAAATTATCTTGTACTTTGAATTAGTATATAATGTCCATGTAGTATTTTTTTCAATATTTTTTTGAGCACAAGTTGTTAGTAACAAAATTACAACTAAATGTATTATGTATATCTTCATAATTTCATGATTTTTATGATCAAAATATGTATTTCTTCATAAAATTATTATACAAAAGTGATGCTCTCATACTTTAAAAAATTAATTTTTTCACAATTTTAATAATTAAAATATATAGGAACATCTATGTATGTATAGATACACACATAAATACACGAATAATGATTCATGTTATATTTGTTACCAAAAAATAATTATACTTAAAGTTTATACTAAAAATATTTAAAAACATTGACTGTTCTGTATAGAACAAAATATTTATTTCTTTAACAGATAAGGATAACATAAGTTTTATACGTTTTTTACTAAAATTAAATAATAATTACTTAAATGAATTTAAACAAAAAAATTATTAAAACAAAAACTCAAAATTAAATATCTATAATTATAATACACAATGTTAAAATTTACTTTTTACCATCTATGTATTACATACATAGATAAAATCACGTACATAGATAATTATTTATTGAAGCGCTTAGAGAATTGAATAAATGCCAACAATGTTTCATTGCTAACATGATGCTCGATGCCTTCTGCATCTCTTTGAGCGATTTTTTTATTGATGCCTAAATCTATTAGAAAAGTTTTTACAATTTTGTGTCGTATATGATTTTCATTAGCCAATTGTCTTCCTTGTTCTGTCAACGATACTCCACAATAACGTTTATGCTTAATTAATGAAGAAGCAATCAACTTTTTTAACATTTTTGCTACTGTTGGTTGCGTTACTCCAAGTCTTAATGCTAAATCTACCTGACGCGCTTCCCCACGTTCTTGAATTAAATCTGCAATTAATTCAATATAATCATCAACAAGCTCGCGTCGATGTGCTGCTCTAACCTGGATAAATCCTTGTAAATTATCTGTTTTTTTTTGAAAACATGCTAAATTACTGGACAATACTTCTATATCATTTTTAGTCATAATAAAATCTCATATTACTTGTAAATAATAATACTTTTTTATCGATTTGCGTAAGTAGATGTTATATTTAATAAATAATAATCGTTATATACTTGTTTACATGTGTAAATATACAGTTCACAATCTACATTGCTATACTCCATATTAGTAAACACCATATATCAAATAATTTATATATGTAAATAAAAATAATAAACACTACATATATATGTATAACATAGAAACAAATTAAATATTTGACTATCGTGCTGATCTCTTAAGTAGACAGAACAATTATCCGAATATTAGATAGATTTTTTATGTATATCTTTTAATAATTGATTACATAAAAAATTATCTTGATCTATCGTAATTTATCCATATATTGAATATGTAATAACAGTAATCAACGTACGTTGATAGAATAGATAATTAATTGACAACATCTTTAGAAGAATATGATATTTACATGTCAAATTACCCTTGAATAATGATAATCTCATCTAATACACTAGATCATTATCTTCATAGATCAAATAAATATCTTTTAATTTCATCTTGCATATGAGTTAAAAATATTTAATTTTTTAAAATGTATATTTTGAAAATTAAAAAATAAATCGTATAGATTATCCAGTATACTATTATTATCCGAATACATTTATGTAAGTAAATACTTAAAATATAAAGTTTCTATATTACATACTATATAAATCATTTGATGTTTTATTTTTTTTATAAATTATGTCATATAATCACACAAAAAAAGTAATTGTTGGCATGTCTGGTGGTGTAGATTCTTCTGTATCTGCATGGTTGCTACAACAAAAAGGATATAAAGTAGAAGGATTATTTATGAAAAATTGGGAAGATGACGACAACACAGAACATTGTGCATCAGCATCTGACTTATCAGATACTCATGCTGTTTGCGATAATTTGGGCATATATCTACATACCATAAATTTTTCTAAAGAATATTGGGAAGATGTATTTCAAGTATTTTTACAAGAATATAGAGCGGGTCGAACTCCCAATCCTGATATACTTTGTAACAAAGAGATTAAATTTAAGTATTTTTTAAAATTTGCATTGCAAGATCTAGGCGCAGATCTCATTGCAACCGGACATTATGTACGCCGTGTTGATATGAATAAAACAACTTATCTGATGCGTGGTGCAGACCGAAATAAAGATCAAAGTTATTTTTTATATACACTAAGCTATAAACAACTTAAACAATGTTTATTTCCTGTAGGAACATTAAATAAATCTCAAGTTAGAAATATTGCTAAAAAATTAAACTTAATCACAGCAAACAAAAAAGACTCAACTGGTATCTGTTTTATTGGTAAACGTAAATTTAAAGATTTTATTAGTAAATATATACCAATACGACCGGGAGTTATAATCGATATAAATGGAGATACAATCGGAGCGCACCAAGGAGTATCATTTTATACCTTAGGACAAAGAAAAGGCCTAAAAATAGGTGGACTGAAACAAGGAAATGGACAACCATGGTACGTAATAGATAAAAATATATCAAATAATACATTAATTGCAGCACAAGGACGTAATCATCCACGTCTCATGTCTATCGCATTCATTACTGAACAAACCCAATGGGTAAAACGACACGCACTTGCATCCCCTTTACATTGCACAGTTAAAACCAGATATAGACACCCCGATATTCAATGTCAAGTATATCCCCTTTTAAACAACAATCTTAAAGTTATTTTAAAAATTCCAGTTTTAGCAATTACACCAGGACAATCAGCAGTATTTTATTTAAAAGAACGTTGTTTGGGCGGGGGAATTATTACAAAAATATACCCTTTTTTAGATTCTTAAGTATTAGAATAATTGTTCTAACAAATATCAAAAACATCAATTATATTAAGATCAAATATAACTAATAGTTATTGCATGTAATTTACACTTCCATTTTAAATAAATATTATAGTTTTATGGGTTTAGTTACAACTAAAATCACCTAAATAAATATCAATAAATCAATCATATGAATATTCTACAAAATCATGTCTATCATTATGATCAATTATCATTAATTATTATCATCCCATATATTTTTTAACATTAATGCTAGTATCGATATAATCATCTATATTTATGAAATAAAACTTTCTTACAAAAATATAAAATATTCAATAAGATATACATATTATATCTTGGATAAACTTGTAATTTTTAAATAAAATATAAAATATAAGCATCTAATTAATTATGAAGAGGAAAAAATGATAACATTATCGCCCTTAACTGTAATATCTCCTATTGATGGCCGTTACTACAAACAAACTGATTCTTTACGTAATATTTTTAGTGAATTTAGTTTACTAAAATTTCGTGTCCAAATAGAGATTCATTGGTTAAAAAAACTGGCTAACACAATTTCTATCAAAGAAATACCACCTTTTACACAAATCGAATGTGATTTTTTAAATAAACTGGCAATCAACTTTAATATTAAAGACGCAGAACGTATTCAAGAAATAGAAAAAATAACCAATCATGATCTCAAAGCAATAGAATATTTTTTAAAAGAAAAAATAAACATATTACCTAATTTAAAAAAAATCAGAGAATTTATTCATTTCGCTTGTACTTCAGACGATATTAACAATCTTGCATATGGATTGATGCTGACTAACGCCAAAAAAACTATTTTTTTGCCTATTTGGAAACAAATTATTAACGAAATAAAAAAAATGAGTATTAATTATAAAGATATTCCTGTGTTATCTAGAACCCATGGGCAACCCGCTACCCCTTCTACTATCGGAAAGGAAATGGCTAATATTGCATACCGTTTGATACGTCAATATCATCAATTAGAATCAATCAAAATTTTAGGTAAAATTAATGGTGCCGTAGGAAACTATAATGCTCACATAATAGCATATCCAGAAATAAATTGGCGCAAATTCAGTGAAGAGTTTGTTATATCTTTAGGCATGAAATGGAACCCTTATACAACACAAATAGAACCACACGATTATATTGCCGAACTATCCGACTGCATTGCACGATTTAATACCATATTAATAAATTTTAATAGAGACATATGGGGATATATTGCTCTTAATTATTTTAAACAAAATCATAACAATAGTACAATTGGATCTTCTACTATGCCATATAAAGTAAATCCTATAAACTTTGAAAATTCTGAAGGAAATTTAGGGTTAGCAAATGCCATGTTTAACCATTTTTCCGCTAAACTGCCAATATCACGTTGGCAACGTGATTTAAGCGATTCTACTGTTCTAAGAAATCTAGGCATGGCCATGGGGTATGCCTTAATTGCCTACCATAGCGTATTAAAAGGCATAAAAACACTGACAGTTAATAAAGAACATGTATTAACCGAATTAAATAAAAACTGGATAGTGTTAAGCGAAGCTATTCAAACAGTAATGCGGCGACACAATATTCATGAATCTTATGAATGCACAAAACAATTCATCAATAATACCAAGATTAATCCTGAAAAAATAAAAATTTTTATTGAATCACTACCATTACCAGCAGCAGAAAAAATACGATTACAGAAGATCACTCCACTTGATTACATAGGATTGGCAGCAGTCATGGCAAATGACATCACTGATATAATATAATAAAAATAATCAATTATTATATATGTAATTAATCATTATTATTGTGAAAATAATGAAACCATGAAATAAATACTATAAAACATATGAAACAAACCAAACGATTCAGGTTATATTGTATTTCTAATATATAACAATCACATATATTTTGAAACTATAAACATAGTATATCATCTTATTATATTTGTATCAACTTGACATTTTATTAATAATCCGATCATATGATTTAACCAATTGATCTACTCAAAGCACCATTATAATACTCTAATAAAAACCATGATCATGCTATTTTAAGATTTTAGATAAATTAACCTTCCTTATTTTTGACGCTGCATACCAACTAGTTAATGAACCTAGTAATAATGTTGTGCTTAATACCAACAATATGTCCCACTCGTTTAGCTTAACGGGTACAAAATTAATAAAATAAGTTCCTTCTGATAAAATTTTACTTCCCAATAAATCATTACATATCGTAATTAAACTCGTTAAATTAAAAGCTATAAAAATACCCAATCCAGTCCCTATAATACTAGAAATTGTATAAATAATTAACCCATACCAAAAAAAAACACATTGAATGAAAATATTTTTAGCCCCCAATGCGCGTATTATCGCAATATCATAGTTTTTGTCTTTTATAGATAAAATCAGTACAGCAACTACATTAAAACAAGAAATACCTATAATTAATATCATTGATAAATATATAATTATGCGAACCATTTGAATATCTTGATAAATATACCCATAAGTATCCATCCAACTTCGCATACAAACCTGATGGTTAAGCATTCTTTGAATTTTATACAGTATTTTATTAACAGAAAAAATATTGTTAATCTTAATAGCTATGCCTGAAACATCTGACGTTTCATCATAATAACGTTGCACATCTGATAAAGACATTATTGCAATATTGCAGTCTAATTGACTATTTAAATTTAATATCCCAGCTACTTGTAAACGAATTTTTTTGGATGATAATAATTTATTGTTCGAACGAAAATCATGAGCAGTCAAAACGGTAATCCAATCACCCACTTTAATTCCTAAATCTTCTGATATACCTTTCCCTAAAATAATTTTTTCTATATTTTCACAAAAATATTTCCAAGAATCTTTTTCTATAAAATTAAGTAATGCGTTTTCATTCACGTTTTGCTTTAAATCTACACTTCTAACATAAACTACATGCCATTTATTATTATATTCAACAACACCATAAAAATTAATATAAGGATTCACATGACTAATATCTGGTATCTGACGAATACACTCTAAAACTGTTTGCCAATTAATGAATGGCGCTTTTATTGGTTCAATTTCTCCATGTGGAATAACTGATAAAATACGATTACTTAATTCATATTTAAAACCATTCATTGTACTTAATGCAATTATAGATATAGATATTCCTATAGTAATACCAATAACAGAAATCAAAGACATTAAAGATATTAAAATATTACCACTCGAACCTCGATGAAATTTTAATGCAATTTTCAAAGACAACATCATTTATAAACAATTACCTAAACGAATCATTCTGCCTCAGTTTTATTTTACCATTAGATATCATTAATATTTTATGGCATTGTTTAGCAAAATCTAAATCATGCGTTGCTATTACAAAAGTTGTGCCATAATATGTATTTAACTTTTTTAATAATTGAAAAATACTATCTGAATTTTTTTGATCTAAATTACCAGTTGGTTCATCAGCTAATATTAAAGATGGATTATTTACTATAGCCCGAGCTACAGTAACTCGTTGACTTTCTCCTCCAGATAATTCATGCGGAAAAGAATGAATATGATTTTTTAATCCAACTGACTCTAATACACATTGTGCTCTACTTTTTGCCTGATTAAACTCAATACCTCCAATCAACAAGGGCATTGCTACATTTTCTAAAACATCAAAATCTAACAATAAATGATGAAATTGATAAACAAACCCTAACCGTTTATTACGTATCACAGAACGTTCATTGTCAGTTAACTTATGTAGCGCATGACCCTCAAAAAATATCTCTCCTTCAGTTGGTTTATCCAATCCTCCAAGCAAATGTAACAATGTACTTTTACCAGATCCAGATGCGCCTACCACAGCAATCATTTCATTAAGTTGTATACTCAGAGTAATGCAATTCAACACTCTAATTAAGAAATTAGCACGTTGATAATATTTTGTTAACTGGATGCAATGCAATAATGGAATATCAGCCATAACGTAAAATTTTTGCAGGATGAAAGGAAGCTGCTCGCCACGATGGGTATAGCGTAGCCAATAAGATCATAATAAACGTCATAAATATGATACTTAATATTTGAGAATATTTTATTTCTATAGGTAAAAATATAGTATCTGGAAATATTTTTAAAAATAATAATATTTTATTTAACTTATGAGATAACAATACTCCTAATATTGTTCCCAATATAATACCAAAAAAACCATTAGTAACTCCTTGAACCATAAACAGCAAAATAATCTGGCGGCGAGTGAAACCATATGTTTTGAGTATTGCAATTTCTATTTGTTTTTCCAATATTAATAATACTAAAAAAGCAACAATGTTAAAACCTGCTGCTATTATAATTAAACCTAACAACAAAGACATTATATTTTTTTCCATTTTCATCGCTTGAAATAAAGATCCTTTATATTCTCTCCAATCCTTCCAAATCCAGTCTGTATGTAATCGCAATTGTTGAGTATAGTCACTGAGTAAAAATGGTTCATTTAGCCATAAACGCCACCCAGTAACACATTGTAATGGATAATGCATTAACGCAGCAGCATCTGATTGATGAACTAATACTTGATAAGAATCAACTTCACTGTTAGTAATAAAAATATCTAATACCGTAAACAATCGTTGACTGGGGATATAGCCAATAGGAGTGATCTGCATAACAGAAGGAATAATCAAACGAATTTGATCATTGATATTTGCTTCAATTTTTTTTGCTAATGCTGCGCCAAGAATTATATAATATTTTCCTAAAACCAATTGATTTTCATGTTTCTTTAGCAAATAATCACACAACGGTTCAAAACAATTTGGATTGATCCCTAACATCACCCCAAACGACATTTTATTGGAACTTTGTAATATCACATCGGATATGACCAATGGTTCCTTGCGTGTTATATTGTGTAGTTGATCTAATACTAAATTTGGTTTGTCTCTAACATGTACGTATCCTTTAGGGGTCGTGAGTAACGCATGAGGTATAAAATTAAGAAGATTTTGTTTTAACTCACGCTCAAAACCGTTCATGACTGATAACACGGTTATTGTAGCCATCACACCAATCATAATAGAAAAACTAGAAAACCAATAAATATACCGACCAAATTGATCTATCGATTTTCCTGAAATATAACGTAGCGCAATAAACAATATAGTTGATCGATGCATCAATATTTGTTTAAGTTACCTCATAAATATAAAAAAATAATACACAATCATATATTTTACATTATATGAAATATATGATTACATACACATATGCATACAGATACAAAATTTATTGAAATTATAAATATAATTACTTTAATTAAATTTTAATAACTGAATTATTCCTCAGTATTATATTTCTCAGTCTCTTAAAAGAGTTTTTTAAATTACTAACATTTCAATATTATTAAGAACTTTTCATATCCTCTATACAGAACTATTGACAACACGTAAAATCTCACCGGTCTTAACGGATATTAATTGCAATTCTAAATTTGGTTTTAATGCATCTCCATAGGCAGTGCCATACAAAATATAATTAGCTTTTAAATAATTTGCAATTTTCATAGAAAAACTATAAGAATTTCTATTATCTTCTGGCAACATACCTAATTTCCTATACACAGAATACAGTACTTCCATATCGATAACATTATATTTGCTGGTATTCTCTATAATATAATTAATCAAAATATTCGTAATTTTGCTAGACTGCAAAATACCATCAGTTTTATTCTTTACCATATTTACCAATAATACGCTATCACGTTCGATACTATCAAAAAAAAATACACTCTGAAGCATTCTTAATAAAACCGGTTGCCAATTAATTAAATTAATTTTTTGTGGTATTAATAAAGTAGGTTCTGTCGTCAAAATAGGCACATTATTGTCACACAAACCAATATTATCTAAAAAAATCATACTAAGAAATAGATACATTATTTGTTTATTTACAATCATAATATATATATTCTATTGTTGACAATAAAATTTAATATTACTTTTTTTAAATTTTTTATTTAATTATATGAATTTGATACAACAAGCACCGCGCTTCGTTATCTATGCATCATGCATATATATAAGTACGCTATCTTATTTAAAAAAAACGCACAATTGATTTAAAAATTCATTTTTAATCAAACTATGTTACTTCTGCAACAAAGGACCCAAAGGCTTTCCACCTAATAAATGCATATGAAGATGATAAATTTCTTGGCCAGAATGATCATTACAATTAACTATTAAACGATAACCTGAAGAATGTATATTCTTTTGTGCAGCGATTTTTGCTGCTACTATAAATAATCTACCTAATATTATTTCATCATGAGTTGTTACATGATTAACAGTAGGAATCAAGATATTAGGAACAATTAATACATGAACAGGTGCCTTAGGATTTAAATCATAAAATGCGGTAACTAACTCATCTTGATATAAGATATCGGTTTCAACTTTTTTTTGAATAATATTCATAAAAATATTGTCTTTTTTCATAACTTATTCTATTCCTAAAAATCATATGAATTCTACAATAATTTTTTTTAAATACACCAAATAACATTATACTCTTAAAACAACAAATACAGATACTACATTACTTCAAAATACTATCCCTTATATTTTGTTCTATAATTACCACATCAATGAATCTCACATTAACTGAAGCACAATTCAACGCCAGTATAATTATTATACTCTAAAAATTAACAAAAATACGAACAATAATCTATTCATACATACATACAAATTAATACATAATATTATTATAATTTTATTTCAAATGAAATAAGGTACGAAAATTAGATGTAGTGATGGCTGCTAACTCATCTATATTTATATTTTTTATAGACGCTACGTATTTGGCAATTTCATATATGTAAGCAGGTTGATTCTCTTGCCCTCTATAAGGAACTGGAGTTAGATAAGGAGAATCAGTTTCTAACAAAATACGGTCGGAAGGTACATATTTAATTACTTCCTGCATCATATAAGATTTAGTAAACGTTATCATTCCAGAAAAAGATATATAAAAATTGAGATTTAACAATAATCTTGCAGTATCTATATCTTCGCTAAAACAATGCAATACACCACCACATTCCTCTGCTTCTTCTGATCGTAAAAGAGTGACAGTATCCTTGCAAGAATCGCGACTATGTACAATAATTGGCTTTTTTGCTACTTTAGCAACACGAATATGTTCTCTAAATGCTTTTTTTTGCTTTTTTTTGCTATCTGATTCTAATCGATGATAATAATCCAATCCAGTTTCACCGATAGCTACTACATTCCTTTTAGAAGACAAAACATACAATTTTTCGCTGTCAAAATTATTAATATCATATATATGTGTGGGATGTACTCCACAAGAAAACACAACATCACTTCTATATCCGATTAATTTTACCATATCATCATAATCCGACATAGTAAGACTGACCGACAAGACTAATTGAACCCCCTTTTGTTTAGCTTTTTTTAACACATCTGAGACATTTTTGTGAACATCTTGATAATTCAATTGATTTAAATGACAATGGGAATCCACCAAAAACATAACATTATATACTCCATTAATACAAACAAGATTCAACAATATCTTGTTGCCAGTTTAATAATCGATAAGTCAATAATAACTCGCGATCAATATTAGTAAATTCTTGAAAATAACGTAACAGCACCAACCATTGTTGTAACTGACGACTTAAAGATACAATACTCCAATGAACTGTAATAACAGTAATCAATTCTACTTGATCTAAATTTATTAAAAATCTTTTTTTTATCCCTTTCTTCCATTTTAATGCATCTACAAGTACAGTTATAAACCAATACAAATATACATCATTCTTACAAGTATTTAAAAATGGCACAAGTTTTAAAAAATCCCCGTTTGCAATTACATAATTTATACATTTGCACAATTCTAATCGTTGTTTCCATAAACCTAATTTAAACATATCTGCAGCTTCTATAGGCGATCCATCACACAACCGTAATGCGCATTGTGCCAACAAAATATCACTTATCCCTTCTCTATTTTTCATTAACCACTGTAATCCTATCGATTCTTTCGGAGATATAATAGACCATCGCATACATCGACTCAACAACGTTAATGATATTTTCATGTAATCTCGAGTTTTAAAAAAAAAATAAGTATTTGTTGGGGGTTCATCAAGTGTTTTTAACAATGCATTAACAGCCTGATCCGTTAAACATTCCACATATTCTATATATATAATTTTTACTTTGCTTCGGCATGCATGTTTGCGTAAAGAATTAATACAAGCACGCATAGTATCTACACCTATAGTTTGAGTATTATTTTCAGGACCTATTTCGTAATAATCTGGATGATGTCCTACGTTCATTAATCTACAATCATAACAAATATTGCAATATCGATTCGCGTCAGGATGAGAACAAATTAACCAACGTGCAATAGCATAAATTAAAGTATTTTCACCATTGTTTCGTTTACTATTTAAAAGTAGAGCATGATGTCCTCTATCTTGTTGATAAGCATTTAATATTTGATTATAAGTACTATCTAACCAAGGATACCATCTCATTATAGATTATTCCTACGGATGCAAGAACCACCAATCTAAATGTCTATAAATAGACACGGAAACTTCTTCTAAACTTTGAGTAGCATCAATCGTGACAATATTTTTTCTTTCAGAAGCTAATTTTTTGTAACAAGAACGCACGCGATCAAAAAAACTCAGAGGCTCCTGTTCAATACGATCTAATTTCTGTCTATGATTTATACGAGATATGCTTAATTCTGGAGAAATATCAAGATAAAATGTCAAATCTGGAGATAAGGTATTTGTGATCCTATCTGATAAAGCATGTAACAATAATATATCAATTTCTCTTCCGCCTCCTTGATACGCCTGAGAAGACAAATCAAATCTATCTCCAATTACCCAATAACCTTGAGATAAGGATGGTTTAATAACATTTTCTATCAATTGTAATCGCGCAGCGTATATCATTAATAATTCTGATATACTATTGATAGGTTCATTCATAGGACCGCCATATTTAATCAATACACGTAAAAAATCCGAAACTGGCGTCCCACCGGGTTCATGAGTAGTCAAAATATTGGTTACACCATATTGATTTTTTAAGTATTTACTTATTCTATGAGTAATAGTAGTTTTTCCAGCGCCATCTAACCCTTCAATCGTAATAAACCTATTGTCCATAGCATAGAGCATCCTGATATAAATGTGTGTAATCGTTTTTATTTAATTATTTAATTATTTATTAAAGTCCATAAAATTTCATATATTGATGAAAATAAACAATAATTAAAACATATAATCTTATATATGCTCTAATCGTATCTTTTCAAATATATAACCATAAAACCCAAAATAATAAAACCTAATCAATCTTACAAGGATTGCCAAACACGATTTATATCCTACGGATGCAAATATCATGTTTTACTCTACATAGTAATATCTTAAATAACAATTATTATTGAAATTATTAGTTACTTTTAAAGAAATTAATACAACATATAATTATAACTAACAGAGAGCATAAATATTTTATATATATATTATTTTAAACAACATTGTAAATATTTTAAATTTTATTATGTATAACATGAAAATGTAGCAAATGAAATAATGTCCTATCCGAATACACACAATCATCAATTGAATTAACTGGCGCTAACGGTAATAAAGAATTTGTAATAAAAACTTCATTTGCACTTTTTAAATGTTCAGGTCCAACCATCACTTCTCGTATACAGTAGCCTAATTTTGGTAATAATTTTAATACCAATTGACGCATAATTCCATTAACACCAGAATAATATAAAGATGGAGTAAATACTTGGTATTTATATCTCCAAAAAATATTGGCACTACAACATTCTACCACGTTTCCATCAGTGTCTAAAACTAGTGCTTCATCAGTTGTTTCGCTTTTGCTTACCCAAATGGCAATCATAACTTGTTCCAATCTATTAAGATGCTTTATTCCTGCCAAGCAAGCATTACGTGCTAACCGCACAATACTCGTTCTTAAGCGAATCCCAGAATGAATCCAGCGCGCGTAATATTTTGGCAATCGACTAACATGAATTATACGTAATGGTTCAATATCATTATTACATCGATATCCATATAATCTGTGACTATTACTCCTACTTATTATTACTTTAATAACACTATATATATCATTATATGCAGCCGCTTGCTGCATTTCTTTATATAGAAGATTAAAATTAAAATTGTTAAATATTAACCTTTTTGCTGAGATAACCAATCTATCCATATGCCAATCTAAAAAATCTATTTTTCCATTCTGTACTTTAGCAGTCGTAAAAAATCCATCCCCAAAATGTAAAGCACGATTATTTAATGATATTGTTTTTTTTGAAATTCCATTCACCCAATACATGTTAATCTCAATCAGTAAATGTTTAATAATGTTAATAATTATTTAATATAATTAATACTAAAACAATTCTTAATGATCATACACAACAAAAAGATAAACAATTATTTTTTATTTATATGCACTATGCGTTACTCACATTAAAATAAACATAATCACACATTAACGCATATAATATCAGCACACATACAATTAATATCTATCTTACCCTATATCTCTATGTACACAAATTTTTATTCTAACCTGATTATCATATAGCTCTTATAATATCTTTGATATTATAATAAAACAAAACGATTTATACTAATATTCATAATGTTCTCTATAGAAACAGATTTTTTGAAACTACTATCTTTTAATGTTCATATACTATTATTACTATTTTTCATACTATAATTCGATTTATTCATAAGAAATAATTCGTGAATTTATTAATCAATAATACGCGCTTACACTTAATCAGTATATTAAGTTATTAACCTAGATAAATATAATACTTGCACATTTAATCAAATGTATACATAACAAGAACTATCTCCAATAGAATTCAATTTATATTATGATTATGAATATAATGCGCTAAAAATCATTCATATATTATTTAATACAACAAGATAAAGATATCAGTTTATAATTAATTACTCTTATTTTGTTGATGACTATTACTAATAAAATCTATTGCCGCCTGAACAGTTGTAATTTTCTCAGCTTCTTCATCTGGAATTTCAGTATCAAACTCTTCCTCTAACGCCATAACCAACTCAACAGTATCAAGAGAATCAGCTCCAAGATCATCAACAAATGAAGCATGATTTACTACTTCCTCTTGTTTAACCCCTAATTGTTCAGAGATAATTGTTTTTACTTTTTCTTCTATAGTACTCATATTTTTATTTTCCTATCAACATGCGCTTATATAATAGTATCCAAAAATATAAAACACACCACACTGCAAACGATGAATAAAATACATTTTTATTTTCTTATATTTTTATTTAAAATAAATCACATAGAATAAATTAACCCATATACATTCCCCCGTTAATATGCATCGTTTGTCCAGTAATATAGTTTGAATGATCAGAGGCAAAAAATATTACCGCATAAGCCACATCTTTTGGATCTCCAAAACGATTAACTGGTATTTGTAATAAAATATCATTTTTTTGTTTATCAGTTAATTTTTTAACCATATCTGTACAAATAAATCCTGGTGTTACCAGATTAACCGTAATGCCTCTCGAAGCAACTTCACGAGCTAAAGATTTTGTGAACCCAATCAACCCTGATTTAGCAGCCGAATAATTTGATTGCCCAGCGTTGCCCATAACACCAACTACAGAACCAATATTAATAATTCTACCATAATGTTTTTTTATCATCGATTTTATTACCGCTTTAGACATACGGTATACAGCAGTTAAATTTACATCAATAACAGATTGCCATGCATCATCTTTCATATATAACAAAATATTATCTTGAACGATACCAGCATTATTCACTAATATATCAACACTATCAAATTCTTGACGCATTTTTTCAAAAAAAAGATCGACAGAACATTTATCCGCAACATTCAATTGCATCCCTTTCCCTTGATTTCTTAAATACCTATTAATGTCTTTCACGCCTAATTCACTAGTTGCAGTTCCTATTACAGTAGCTCCATATATTGCAAACATTTCGATAATAGCACGACCAATACCGCGACGAGCACCAGTTACTAAGACAATTTTTCCATTAAAATTCATCCTACATATACTCCTCTTATACAAATATATTAATTCTTATTAATTCTAATTGCTTCTGATAAAGAAACAGGATCATTTACTGACAAACTAAACACATCACTAACAGTATTACGTATCAATCCAGTTAATATTTTACCAGGTCCCATTTCTAAAAATCTCTTAATTTTTTGATGAATGCAATATTGCATGATTTCATTCCAACGCACCGGAGTATATAATTGCCGTATTAATGCATTACGAATATCTTTAGGTTCCCACTCAACACACGCATCAACATTATTTACTACTGGTATTCTAGGAGTAGTGATAACGATTTTTTCTAATTCTTTTCTGAACTTTACAACTACTGGTTTCATTAATGAGCAATGCGATGGAACACTAATCGGCAGCATAAGTATATGTTTTGCACCTGCATTTTTACAACACAAATTGACACGATTTACTGCTTCTTTATGTCCGGCAATAACTACATGTCCAGGCCCATTAAAACTAGCAGGAGAAACAATTTGATCTTGTTGTACTGCTTTGCATAATTCAAAAACAACATCATCACTGAGCCCGATAATTACAGACATAGCTCCACGTCCATACGGTACTACTTCTTGCATCAACATACCACGTATCATTACTAATTTAACTGCAGAATGCAAATCCATACCTTCCGCGCATACTAAAGCAGAATATTCTCCTAAACTATGACCAGCCATTATCTTTGGTGTACAACCTCCCTGTTGTTTCCATATTCTCCAAATAGCTACTGAAGCTGTTAAAATAGCCGGCTGTGCTCGATAAGTTTTATTTAATTCTGTAGCAGGCCCACGTTGTACCAATTTCCATATATCATAACCTAGAACCTCCGATACTTCAGAAAAAGTCTCTTTTACTAACGGATAATGTTCCGAAAGAGTGTTTAGCATCCCTACTTGTTGAGCTGCCTGTCCTGGAAATACTACCGCTAATATATTCATAATAATTAATATTCCTCTCATAATTAAAACCGTAACAACGCTGAACCCCAGGTAAATCCAGCCCCAAACGCTTCTAGTAATACTAATTGACCTGACTTGATACGACCATCACGTACAGCTTCATCTAACGCTAAAGGAACAGAAGCTGCAGATGTATTCCCATGTCTGTCAATCGTAATTACTACTTTTCTCATATCCATATCTAATCGTTTAGCAGTAGCAGAAATAATTCTTAAATTAGCCTGATGCGGGACTAACCAATCTAATTCAGCTTGATGTAAATTATTAACATTCAAAGTTTCATCTATAACACGTGCTAAAACAGAAACAGCTATTTTAAATACTTTGTTGCCAGACATGGTTAAATAATTAGATATAGAAGGACTCTTCCTATTACAATTAGGAAGAGTCAATAAATCCCCATGATCTCCATCTGCATGTAAGTGAATAGAAATAATACCTGGTGTTTTCGAGCGACCAAGTACTACTGCTCCTGCTCCATCCCCAAATAAAACCAACGTTCCACGATCTCTAGGATTTAAAGTATGACTTAAAGTATCTGACCCTACAACCAAAGCATAATCTACGCTTCCATTTTTAACATATTGATCCGCTACACCTAGTGCATAAACAAATCCAGAACAAGCTGCTGATAAGTCGAAGGCAATAGTATCTCGTATATGTAGATCACGTTGAATTTGACATGCTGAACTAGGAAATGCATGGCTGGAAGATGTAGTTGCAACAATAATAATCCCTACTTTGTCAGCGTGCACACAAGACATATCTAAAGCTCTTTTAGCAGCAAAATAACCCATTTTGGCAACAGTTTCATCAGAGGTAGAAATGCGCCGTTCTTGAATACCAGTACGAGCGACAATCCATTCATGCGATGTATCTACCATTTTTTCTAAAACAATATTAGATCTAATGTTTTTAGGTAAATAACTCCCTGTTCCAAGAATTCTAGTAAACATGTATATTAATGATTATTTTTAGATAGCACTGCGCTTAATTGATGAGAAATTTTTTCTGGAACCTCCCGTTCCACGGAATGCATTGCCTGTGTGATAGCGGCGATAAATGCGTGTTGATTAGCTGCTCCATGACTTTTTATTACCGTACTACGCAAACCTACCAAGTGAGCGCCATTATACCAATCAGGGTCAAATTGATTAAATTGCTTAAACAGATACTTTCTGATCCAAAAATTAACAATTTGCATAAACCAGTTCGGCTTATTTTTTTTTCCTGACGATTGTAATGTTGATAAAATAACTCTTATCACCCCTTCCATAGTCTTTAAAGTAATATTGCCAATAAATCCATCACAAACCAAAACATCTGTTTTCCCCAATAATAAATCATTCGCCTCAATATAACCAACATAATGAATTGATGAAATAGTATGCAATATCCTGGAAGCGTGACGAATATTATCTAATCCTTTAGTTTCTTCTGATCCGATATTTAATAATGCTACTCTTGGATTACTTACTCCTAAAATTTGCTTTGATAATACTGAACCCATGATCGCAAACTGTACCAGCATTGCGCCGTCACATGAAATATTCGCTCCTAAATCCAAAATAACAGTTTTTCCTTGTTTTTGATGCGGCAGCAACGTCGTTAAAGCAGGGCGTTCAATACCGTGTACAGATTTAAGTACTAATTTAGATAAACCCATGAGAGCCCCTGTATTTCCTGCGCTAACACAAGCGTGAGCGCGACCTGACTTGATAAGCTCTAAAGCTACACGCATCGAGGTATCTTTGCTCACTCTGATAGCCTGAGCAGGCCTCACATCTCCTCTGATTACCGATTTTGATGGAATAACAGTTAATCTATCAATACTTATAGATTTTGATTCTGCTAATATGGGTAAAATTGCATCAGGATCTCCAACAAGTAACAATCTAAGTTGTGGATATAAAGATAATGCTTTTAAAGAAGCAGGCACCGTTACCACAGGACCAAAATCGCCACCCATTGCATCTAATGCAATAACCAAATTTTGTAACTGTATATCGTTTTTCAAAAATTACTTCTCAATCATTTTTCGCCCACGATAAAATCCATCAAAAGTAACATAATGACGTCGATGTGTTTCTCCAGATGTCCGATCTACTGATATAGTAACCAAGCGCAGCGCATGATGAGAACGACGCATTCCTCTTGTAGAACGAGTAGATTTATTTTGTTGTACAGCCATGCTATACTCTCCTTTTGATATATTTCAATATTATTTTTCATCCAAAGACCGATCTAATCCTAATGAAATCGACTAATAATTAAAATATTCACTTATTTATTACACACCATGTAGTTTTTTAAGATAAAAATATTGTTCATTTTCAATATAAAAATAATTATTTACCAAAAAATATATTATGATTAATTATCTATCGTTCCGCAAATATAATTTTTTATTTATTCAACCTACCTTTTTTACATTATCACAAAACATGTTTCTAACTGTTTAAAAAATAGTGACCCCATGTAATCACTGCATTTACACACATAACTATATATTTTAAATTGTATAAAAAATAAATTGATATAAAATATACCAATATATCATAATGCTATATTTTTACAGTTTCATTTTATGAACTTACTGCTTTTTAAAATAAAAAATATCATTTAAGACACATTAAAAATAGATCTTTTAACATCAATTACTAACACATCAATTCAACCAATAAAATTTCATGATATATTTCAACAAAATTCAATTCATTTAAATATATACAATCCTTAACTCATGATATTATATAGATCATCCTACAGATTACATTCTTACTCATAATCAACATTGCTAAAATATACATGTACTTCATAAGTCATCAAAACAATTGATTAATTTTTTTATTCTTTAAGATAAAGTTTCTAAATATTTGTAATTAACATTAACTACATAGTTAATAATTCAATTATACGGTTACTCCAAAAAATTCATGTTTCATAAAATGTTTTTATTAAAAATAAGTAATTAAATCAATGTTTAATTTACTTATATTTTTTATTAAAAAAAATAAATCGGCACAATTATTTTAAAATAAAATTACACATATCATCCTTCTAATAGAAATTAACAATAATCAATTTTTAATTATTTTAAATTATCTATATTTTTACTAATATTTTCCAATAAACAATCATAACTTTTTTATAGATAAATTTCTTAAAAAAAATAAGCAATTCTGAAATGATTGACCTAATGGCGCATGTATATGGAAATTTTTTTTTGTGTTTGGATGTATAAAACGCAATATAGAAGCATGTAAAAATAATCGATTAAATCCAAATCGTTTAAATCGAATATTAGACTGATAATTACCATACCGGTTATCCCCTACAATAGGATGACTCACGTATTGAGTATGTACTCTAATCTGATGTGTGCGTCCAGTAATAGGTTTAATTGCCAGAAAAGTCGCTACACTATCAAAATGTTCTTTAATTTGAAAATGAGTTGTAGAAAATTTTCCCTTTTCAGAGTCTATGTAAACAACTCTGTTACTGTTAAATAAAGTGTTTTTTTTAAACAATGGCGCGGATACTATTTGTAGATTTACATCCCATCTTCCATGTACTAAAGCTAAATATTCCTTTTTCATATTTTGTAAACGTAACTGTTCATGTAAATATACTAAAGCAGTACGTCTTTTAGCCACTAATAACACACCAGAAGTTTCTCGATCTAAACGATGAACTAACTCTAAAAACTGTGCTTTAGGACGCAATGCTCGTAATCCTTCAATAACACCAAATTTAAGACCACTTCCTCCATGCGCAGCAATACCAGTAGGCTTGTTCAGTGCTAATAAATCATCATCTTCATAAATTATGATATTCTGTAAAAATGCAACTTCTTCCATATATTTCGTATTAAATCTATTAATTTTTATTCCTCTTATTGGAGGAATTCTTAATAAATCTCCTATTTGCAACTTATACTGAAATTTAATTCTTTTTTTGTTAACACGTATTACGCCAGTTCGTATAATTCTATAAATCATAGATTTAGGTGCTACTTTTAAATAAGTATACAAAAAATTATCAATTCTTTGACCAGAAGAATTTGAAGAAATTCTAATAAAATGTATATGAATATCATGTTCTTTCATAAGAAACCATGGCAATTACATAATTGTTTTAATATAATAATGATAAAGATAATGAAAAAAATTATAATTTTTAGCAAGCTAATATAAGTTTGCATAATAAATACTGTAAAATTAATATATTTAATATTCGCAATTAATAATTTTAAATTAAAACATTTAATTTCACACGTATATAATTTTTACAGTGTTATTTTTCATCTAATACCAAGTACAATTATTAGTTTATTTGATTACAATAAGATTACTTATAACTGATATATTCTAAAAATAACAACAATAATAAATATCATTCGTAATGATGTTATGTACAATACAATAGTCTATCGATAACTAATATTATGATTTGCATAGATATATTTATTAACAATTCCAGGAACCTTCTAGACAAAAAATAATTATACATTTAAGTTGTAAATGCAAATCTATTAAACATCAAACTATAAAAATACTGAAAATAATTAGATATTTAAATCAAAATATCTATATTTCAATATATCAACATTGAGCAAAAATTATAATGAAAAGAATGTTAATTAACGCTACTCAGCAAGAAGAATTACGAGTAGCATTAGTAGATGGGCAACGATTATATGATCTAGATATTGAAACAGTGGGTCATGAACAAAAGAAATCAAATATTTATAAAGGAAAAATTATCCGAATTGAACCTAGTTTAGAAGCAGTATTTGTAGATTATGGCGTCGAACGACACGGATTTCTTCCTATAAAAGAAATTTCGCACGAATATTTTCTTTCTTCGTCATCTTCCTATAATAAATTCAATATTAAGGAAATTTTATGTGAAGGACAAGAACTAATTGTACAAATAGATAAAGAAGAAAGAGGCAATAAAGGTGCTGCATTAACTACTTTTATCAGTTTAGCAGGTAGCTATTTAGTACTCATGCCAAATAATCCCAAATCCGGTGGAATCTCAAGACGAATTGAGGGAAACGATCGTGTCGGATTAAAAGAAATTCTATCTACTTTAGAATTACCTGAAGGAATGAGTTTAATTATTCGTACCGCTGGGCTGGGAAAATCTATCGAGGCATTAGAATGGGATTTAACTTCTCGTTTACAACATTGGAAAGCCATCAAAAATACTGCAGAAAAGCACTTTGCTCCTTTTTTAATTCATCAGGATAGTAATGTTATTGTGCGTGCATTTAGAGATTATTTACGCCCAGATATAGGAGAAATTCTGATTGATAATCCCAAAATTATGAATTTAGCTAAAGAACATATAACTTCTTTAGGTCGCCCAGATTTCATTAAAAAAATAAAATTTTATAATGGCGATATTCCTTTATTTAGTCACTACCAGATAGAATCTCAAATAGAATCAGCGTTTCAACGAGAAGTAAGATTGCCATCTGGAGGCTCCATTGTTATAGATACTACCGAAGCTCTAACAGCAATCGATATTAATTCTGCACGCTCTACTAAAGGAGCAGACATTGAAGATACAGCTTTTCATACCAATTTAGAAGCAACTGATGAAATAGCGCGTCAGTTACGTCTTCGTGATGTAGGTGGATTAATTGTTATAGATTTCATAGACATGACTCCAATTCGACATCAACGAGAAATTGAAAATAGCCTAAAAATAGCGGTGCATCAAGATCGCGCCCGCATTCAAATAGGACATATTTCTAAATTTGGTTTATTAGAACTATCTAGACAAAGATTAAGTACGTCGCTTGGAGAATCAAGTCATCATATTTGCCCGCGTTGCAGCGGAACAGGCAGCATTCGTGACAATGAATCTCTTTCTCTATCAATTTTACGTTTAATTGAAGAAGAAGCACTAAAGGATAATACCTATGAAGTACATGCTATCGTTCCTGTAGCTATCGCCTCATATTTACTCAATGAAAAAAGAAAAGCCATTAGCGATATAGAACAACGACAAAAAGGAGTACGTGCCATTATAGTGCCTTACGAACAAATGAAAACTCCAAATTACGAAATACGACGTATACGTAAAGGAGAAACATACAATAAACCAAGCTATTTGTTAGCAACAAATCAAGACTATGAAATAACCCAATCATCAGGAGAAATAATTTCTTCAAATTACACTGATACTACAGAAAAACTACAGTCAACAACAAACACCCCATCAAATTTAGTACCTACTTATAATAAAATTTTTTATTATGCAAATTTCAAATTGCAATTTAAATCAAAAAGAGAAATACCATGGTTTGATAAAATCAAAAATCGTTGCCATAAAATACTCAGTTTATGTATCACAAGTTATAATAATTTAAAACAAATATTATCAAAAATAATCACCAAAAACATCAATTGGATATACACTAAAATTATATATCAACACAAACCGTCTCAGACCGTAAATCATTATTTAAAATCATATCCGAATTTTTATTCTAAATACAACAATAATAATAAAAAAAATTATACCCATAATACAAAAAATAAAACTGATTTAAATAATCGTAAAAAAATAACAGATTTTTTTAATAAAAATAATAATAATACTAAGTCTCTATCAAAATTTAATGACAATATTTACAAATCTGCACCTACTCCCTGCTACACTGATCCAATACAGTCTCTTGAAAAAATAACGAAAAAACCATCTATACAGAGATATAAAAAAAGATATACGCACGACGTTAAACATCAGTACTTAAATAAGGCACATCATTCAGAATATTGGATATGGCGAAAACATCACCAATCTGAACACAACTTACATATGCAAGTAAATAAAGAACCAGTAGCATCTATAAATATCAATTCCTACAGAACATATAATACACCAGATTCCCGCATTTTTGACAAAAAAACTACCGTTGCTGAAGTAAATTCTAATACTATTGATAATTCTAAAAATATTCATACCTCTGATTTGATGTCAAATACTCTACATATTCCAAAAAATACCAATACTATCATACATTATCCACATTTTAAGCATAGCACTGCTAAACAGAATAACAACATATCTCAACAAAACAACAATAACCGTACACAACTGATTCGGCGTATACGCCGATCTTCTCGTCATTTTCGTATAAATTTTAAATACCGATTACAACAACGTCGAGAAAAAATTACCTTAAAAAAAATGCAATAATACTACTAAATAAATGTGACATAGCGCTAAAATAACTCTCGAAAGCTCGTTACATACACATACCTTTCATATGTCCAAAATATAATCCAAAATAAAAACTAATTCTTTATTTTTTAATAAAATAAATTTACAATTATATCCTGATTTTTAAGCTTTACAACCTCTAAAGAAATAACTAATTAACATAAATATATTGTCTACACGCATGAACCTATATGTCTAATTTTAAAAAATTTTATTCGCTGCAAAATTACATAAACAATTTAAGATATTCTATATTTAGTATAGATACGTACAATTTTATAAAAATAAATGCCTAAAATATATATGATTGTAACAATTAATACTGTAAATATACGCTAATACATTTTTATTATGCCGTTTATATGATGTTGACTGCTGCATATGAGAAAACTTCCGGTTTTTAATTACTCTTTCTTGCAACCACGATTTTGGTTAATCTGGATAGGTATAGGAACATTATATATTTTAGTACTACTCCCTTATCCTATCATACACTATCTTGGTACTAGAATTGGTCGTATTACAAAATATTTTATGATAAATCGCATGCATATTATTCGTAGAAACTTAGAACTCTGTTTTCCTAATTTACCAAGTCAAGAACAAAAAAAATTGTTCAACAAAAATTGTGAATCGATAGGTATGGGGATATTTGAAACTGGAATGGCTTGGTTTTGGTCAGAACATAGAATTAAACGCTGGTTTAAAATTAATGGACTAGATAATATAACCCAAGCACGAAAAAAAAATCAAGGCATATTACTGATTGGAATGCATTTTTTCACTTTAGAATTAGGTGCACGAATTTTAGGTATGCTAAATCCAGGCATTGGTGTCTACCGTCCTAATAATAATCCATTATTAAACTGGTTACAAACTAAAGGACGATTAAGATCGAATAAAACCATGTTGGACCGTACTAATATTAAAGGCATGATCAAAGCTTTACAACACGGTGAAATTATTTGGTATGCACCAGATCATGATTATGGATATAAAAACAGTGTATTTGCTCCCTTATTCGCAGTGTCAAATGCAGCGAGTACTATCGGTACTTATATACTCGCAAAAATAGCCAAACCTGCAATTGTTCCTTTTGTGGCACGCAGATTACCTAATATTCTCGGATATGAACTACTAATTTTACCAAATCAACAAGATGAAATACCTTTAGATACGAATATCAATATGATCAAACACATTAATAAATTAATCGAGCAAGTAATCTTACTAGCCCCTGACCAATATATGTGGTTACATCGTCGATTTAAAACCCGTCCTCCTGGAGAATCTTCTTTATATTAATTAAACAAACAAAATCAAACAACTTATTGCAGTCCGATAAAATTACTCACATTATATAAATTATTATTGATACGTATGCAGATACGAAAAATATGCATAATTTATCCATTTCATTTCATAATTAAATATTATTTAAATCACATTATACTCAAAATGTTTCTATTTAATTAAGAAATCACTTTTTGAAATTAATAAAAATTAAATTATTATATACCACTGCAATTTTATACAATTTTTTGATATAATGAGAGATTACATTGATGGATTATAAATTATAATTAAACGTTCCTAAAAATTTTAAAATAATTTTTACAATACTATTAATCATATATAAAAATAACAAAACATATATTTTTAAACAAAATAAACAAAGATGAATACAAAAATATATTTTTATAATATAATATTTTTTGTTGCTAGTTTACATCAGTATTTAGCTTCTGCTACTGTTTATACATTACCTGATAACAATAACAGACTAATAGGCGAAAATATTGAAATTGTCACACCTAAAAACAATACATATTCTCTTGAGTATTTTTCTGCACAATTTCAAGTAGGAATGAGCAATATGTTAGAAGCTAATCCCGACGTCGATGTATATCTTCCAGATTCAGAAAAAAGATTAATAATTCCACATCAATTAATTTTACCAAATACGCCTCGTTCGGGAATTGTTATTAACAACGCTGAAATGCGATTATACTATTATCCTGAAAAAAAAAATACCGTAATTGTGTTACCGATAGCTATCGGGACCATTAAAAATGCAACACCATCATATTGGATAACCTCAATAACACATAAAAAAAAATCCAATTTGGATCCCTACCAAAAATATGCGTGATGAATATATTAAACATGGAGAAATCCTACCTGCCATATTTCCGGCTGGATCTAATAACCCTATGGGGCTATATGCTTTATACTTAGAAAAAAATTACGCAATCCACGGCACCAATAGCAATTTTGGAATTGGCCTTAGAATAACTCGGGGTTGCATAAGATTACGTCCTGAAGATATTGAATACTTATTTAACATTGTCCCCGTCGGTACTAAAGTGCAATTTATAAATGAACCTGTGAAAAGTACTGTTGAAAAAAATGGTATGCGGTATTTAGAAATTCACAATCCGTTGTCTTGTAACAAAGACAAAAAACGATCAGAAGCATCGATAATAGCACATTTAGAACAACAAATACGATCTATATTAATAAACGATTCCAACGTAGATTATGAAATAATTAACAAAGCATTAAAAGATCGTTCCGGTATACCAATAAACATTACACGTAAATTTACCAACAATAAAAACAAATAACTATTATATATAACCATCTATATTAAACATAATGACATTGCACTTTAAACACATACTAGTAATTATCGAATCAATTTATTTTTAAACAAAAACCATTTTTAATATTTAAAAAATTTTTATCACACATAGCATTATAACAAACTACCCGGGACGAGATTTGAACTCGTACAGTCAAAGCCGAGGGATTTTAAGTCCCTTGTGTCTACCAATTCCACCACCCGGGCTGTTCAAAATAAAAAGACGCGTCTCGGAATTGAACCGAGATATACGGATTTGCAATCCGATGCATGACCACTCTGCCAACGCGCCTTACAAACAATGTTAATCTAAATATACAATGAAGTAAGTACATAACCCTATCAACATAACCACATCTTAATCATAGATTCTTCAGTAACAATTTGAATTGTTACTGATTAACTGAACAATAGTAGATCTACAGCAATCTTAGACTACCCTGCTATTTAAAAAGGATACAGTTCTTACGTGATATAAATCAAACACTAACATGATTTTATCGTATTGGCATCAGCGATTAAATTCAAATTATATTTTTATCTTTAAATAAGTGTACGTTTTCTGTATAAGTAATATACATATTTAATGTTTGAATATAATGTAAGTTTATATAAATAACCCTATATCCAAACAATATAGATAGCATGTCAATGCTAATCAATTTTGCAAATAAATACAATTACATTTTCACCTTAAAATTATAATCTATATAAATAGAAATCAATAATGAAACAAATCATAACGCACAATATATAAATATTGGCACATAGACCAAAATGTCAATAACACTGAGACATATAACGCAACAATACCTATAATTACTATCCATTCAGCAGAGCTCCATAGTAATGCAGTTAAAGCCAACATTTGTACAAATGTTTTAATTTTGCTAATCCATAAAACTCCAATTCCTTTACGACTACCAATTGCAGCTACCCATTCACGTAATGCTAATATAATCATTTCACGAATAATTATAATAGACGCTGGTAATGTGACCCACCACGCATGAAAATGTTCAGCTATTAAAACAAGTGCTGCAACTATCATAACTTTATCTGCTACTGGATCTAAAAATTTACCAAATCTAGTAGTTTGTTTCCAACGACGAGCCAAAAATCCATCAAACCAATCTGTAACAGCCGCAACAAAAAACGTAATGGTACATATCATCGGCGCCCACCTTACAGGCAAATAAAACATTACCGTAAAAAACGGTACCATGATAACACGCAATAAAGTAAGATATGTCGGTATATTAATAAAATCCATAATCACAAAAACAATTAATCCAACAAAATTAGAATATTAGTTCTTGAAAATACTACAACTTTACAAATACATACTTCATCCTTTATATTTATAAGGAATCTTACATAATAACATTATTCTCTATCAATATAATCAAAATTCTCAATTAGATAAACCACTACTCATTTAACCTATAACCAATATTCTTATAACATAAAATCGAAATATAGTATCCATTTATTTAATAAACTACATCGTTGCAACCTTACGTCATAAAATATTTATAAAACATATAATCATCAATTTTCTCTATTATTATGTGATATAATAGAATACTAAGACCAAAGTATTCTATTGCTGTGGATACAATGTCTATAAGTTGCTATAATTAATTAAGTTGTCTTTGGCCCATTAAGTAACCAATTACACATAATAATATCACATAGTAATATATAAAGAATAAATAATCAAAATTCAATTTAGTTACTAACATAGTTTCATATATATGAAAATATAATTGGGTCGTTAGCTCAATGTGGCAGAGCAGTTGACTCTTAATCAATTGGTTGTAGGTTCAAATCCTACACGACCCAATCAATGAGACACTGCAATATCTGCTAACATTTTTAGTAAGTTAGAAAAAACCTTTTAAAATTTTTAATATAAATATATATCTACGAAATAACTGAAATATTAGAGCAAAAACTTTAATAATCACTTCTGAATACATGCTCTTAAAATAGTATAAATGAAAAACCACACATTAATTATCAAAATAACTAGTTTTTAAGAAGTATATTTGCTTATACAATTTTTAAAAAATAATAAAAAATATCGATTTTATCACATTTCATTAGTACAAAGAATAATCATTATACTTCAAATCTCCGGAGGAGTAGAGATTCGAACTCTAGAATGCTTCTTTGCATTACCGATTTTCAAGACCGGCGCCTTAAACCACTCGGCCACTCCTCCATAAGATTTGAAACAATATAATTATATTATCATTTTTTGATAAGTACAATAAATACATTATACTTCTACGTATAGCAAAAACTTAAATGGTTTAAATTATTAATTTAATACTGAAATCAATACTAAATCATAAAAAATAATTCCTATAAACAAAAAAGACCATATTTAACGACATTATTATTAATTCTATATCAAGTAGATATTATACTATTATGAATATACATACTCATAATTAATACAATTTTGATTATATCTAACTTTAAACACTATTTTAGTCTCCACATATTATTATTAAATAATAATAAATTTATTAAGTAATTAAGGAATAACCCTATGAAGTATAATCAAATTAATGCTAATGTTGACACACAAGGATATTTAATTCACCTTGAAGATTGGAATGAAGAAATTGCAATTAATATTGCTAAATTAGAGGGCATTACATTGGATACAATACATTGGGAAATTATATATTTTGTACGAAAATTTTATATGGAATTTAATGCGCTACCAAAAATTAGAATATTAATCAACGCTATAGCGCTTAAACATGGTAAAGAAAAAGGAAATAGTCAATACCTTGCTCGTTTATTTCCAAAAGGATCTGCAGCTCAAAAAATTGCAAAAATTTCTGGCCTTCCTAAACCCATTAAATGTTTATAATGCAATAAGCGCAATTTTAAATTTTAAATAAATTGTTTTATTAAATATTTTTAACATTAAAATAGAAGGCTATTAAATTTATTTAACATTAAAAATAGATTATTTATTTATATTAAATCTACTTAATAATAATTTACCCTTGATTTTATTATCTTATCCCATATCTATTCTATTATTTCCAGTAGATAATATTTAATAGGGGGGGATTATGATCGCTAGCAAATTTGGAATAGGACAACAAGTACGACATAAGTTATTAGGATATTTAGGAGTAATAATAGATATAGATCCAGAGTATTCTCTTGAAAAACCTACATTAGATGAAATTACAAAAAATGACACCCTACGAAAATCTCCCTGGTATCATGTTGTTATGGAAGATGAAGAAGGAAAACCCATGCATACTTACTTAGCAGAAGTACAACTCGGGTATGAGAACATACTAACACATCCAGAACAAACAACTTTAGATGAGCTTTCTGAATCTATTCGTTTACAACTGCAAACACCAAGATTAAGAAATTAATCTTCATATCCAAGAAACTTTTTATGTATATACAAAAAAATTATCAAAAATATTATATTTCCTATACAAAATAAGATTATATTAAACACTTTTTCAAATGGTTATATTTATAAATATAACCATTTCGAATGCAATAATATCTTAAATTTTAAATATATCTATTATTTAATATCAAATTCAAATAATAATTTAATCGTAGTAATTAATTTCCAATCATACCTATATACAACATAACTTTTATCTCCAGAACCCATAAGGAAACACATACTCGAACATATCAATTGATGCTGCAAGTATTTAATTACCACATATTAATTACAATAAATACTAATTGATATATTTTGTCATAATTTAGATTCACATTTATCTAATATAAAACTATTTTTTAATAGAGCATAATATTCTATATTATTTATCTTTAATAAAAAATATATTTTTCAAAAAATATGTATTTTATAAAATCACACACCATTAAATTATGTTTAATACCAAAAATAATCATTTATTATATTAAAGTAATACATATTAAATATAATTACACACACTTAAATAAATTCATATATATTTAATAAACAATAATGTTTTCAGAATAAAACAAATATAATGGAATAATTTATAAAATGAACATATAATTTCAAATCTCATTAAAACACAATAACTTAAACTTTTTATCAAAAAAATTTAATTATTTGATAAAATCACTAAATATATAATGTAATAAATATTTTTATCATATACGTATACACATACGGAATATAATCACATTTAATAATTTAATATTTTATATTGTACGAAATGAGCAAATATATTCATAAGATGAGATGTGCTATGCTTAATAAACGTGAATACTATACAAAAGAAGATCTATTAGCTTCCAGTAGGGGTGAATTATTTGGAAAAAACGGACCGACACTGCCCGCTCCTAACATGCTGATGATGGATCGAGTAATAAAAATGACTAAAAATGGAGGAAATTATAATAAAGGATTTATAGAAGCAGAATTAGATATTCAATCAGATATGTGGTTTTTTAATTGTCATTTTATAAAAGACCCAGTTATGCCGGGATGTTTAGGATTGGATGCTATGTGGCAATTAGTAGGGTTTTACCTCGGTTGGCTCGGGGGAGAAGGTAAAGGACGCGCTTTAGGAGTAAAAGAGGTTAAATTTACTGGCCAAATTTTACCTACATCTAAAAAAGTTACTTATTTTATTCATTTTCGAAGAATCATTAACAGAAAGCTAATTATGGGCATGGCTGATGGTGAAGTATTATGTGATGGGAAAATTATTTATACCGCAACTGATTTAAAAGTTGGATTGTTTAAAAATTCTACAGTATTCTAAAACATTTAGATATAGAATATAAAAATATTTTTGAGTATTAATGTAACTATATTAACTAACTCTATCAAAATTTAACTTATTTCATATAAAAGACGTAACTATCATATAGTACAACAACTAACAATATACATTGTTATTATAATAATAAACATATCTCTGATTAATAATTTATTAAGTTATAACAGTTATCTATATCTGATCAAGAATGTACTCAAAGAAATAAAAAATTATGATCTATATATACTGCATACTATTTCAAATACAATTATCAGTATATGATGTTTAACATTTATAATATAACTAAAAATTAAAATATTATTAATCTAAAAATCAGGAGACTATACTATGAATATAGTATCAGTAGTAGATATACTGAGCGGAAATGTATCAAAAAATACTGAAATTACTATACAAGGATGGATTCGAACCCGACGAGATTCTAAAGCTAAAATTTCCTTCCTAGATTTATATGATGGTTCATGTATCAACTCGTTGCAAATAATTGCGTATGATCAGTTAGATAACTATAAAAATGAGATATTGCGTTTAACTAGCGGTTGCTCAGTTATAATTGTAGGAATAATAGTTAAATCTATTGGTATAAAACAACATGTTGAAGTAATTGCAAAAAACATTAAAATATTAGGATGGATAGAAGATCCTAGTACTTACCCAATAACTGCTAAAAAACATACTATGGAATATTTACGTGAAGTTTCTCATCTGAGACCACGTACTAATACAATTGGTGCTGTTGCTCGTATCAGAGACACGTTATCACAAGCTATTCATAACTTTTTGCATAAACAAGGATTTATCTGGATTCCTACTCCTATAATTACCGCATGTGACACTGAAGGAAGCAGTAAAATGTTCTGCGTATCTACTTCAGAAACTCAACAAATTTTAAGCAATCCAAACGAAAAATTACATCATACTCACGACACCTATGACTTTTTTAGTAAAAAAGCTTTTTTAACAGTATCAGGTCAATTAAATGCAGAAGCTTATGCTTGTGCGCTATCAAAAGTATATACTTTTGGTCCAACTTTTAGAGCAGAATATTCCAATACTAATCGACATTTAGCTGAATTTTGGATGATAGAACCAGAAGCGGCATTTATGACCTTAGATGACATTATTATTTTAGCAGAATCTTTACTTAAAAACATCATCAGAATACTCCTTGAAAAACGTTCTGACGATATAAAATACTTAGTTGATAAAATAAACAAAAATATTATTACTATCCTGGAAAATTTCTCTGATATTAAATTCAATCATATAGAATATACTGAAGCAATAAAATTATTAGAAATATGCAACAGAAAATTTAATAATCCGATTCACTGGGGAACAGATTTATTCTCTGAACATGAAAAATATCTGTCGGAAGAATATTTTAAATCCCCAGTAATAATAAAAAACTCTCCAAAAAACATCAAAGCCTTCTACATGCGTTTAAACGATGATAATAAAACTGTAGCATCTATGGATATTTTAGTTCCAGGAATTGGTGAAATAATTGGAGGTTCACAGCGAGAAGAAAGATTATCAAAATTAGATCAAAGATTACAAGAAAACTGTTTAACACAAGAAAATTATTGGTGGTATCGTGATCTACGACGCTACGGAACAGTGCCTCATTCAGGGTTCGGGTTAGGTTTTGAAAGATTAATGATATATGTAACAGGAATAAAAAATATTAGAGATGTCATTCCGTTTCCCAGAACCTCAAAAAACATTAATTTTTGAAAAAATCCATAAGCATGAATACATAAATAAAATAAATCTAATTATAATGCTTAAAAATAATCCATATGTATACATTATATATATATGCATGATTATATATTTATATTCTTATATTATTAAAATTGAAAATTTCAACATAAATAATTGGAAAAACATGATAGTTTTTGATATAAATAAAATATCCTGCATATTATAATAAATACGGATGCATGTTATGTTTAAATCTATTAAAATGGCACCTGATGATCCAATTCTTGGTTTATCAGAAATTTATGATGCTGATGAACGAAAAAATAAAATTAATCTAGGAATAGGCGTATATATCGATAAACTGAAAAATACTCCCGTTTTAACTAGCGTCAAGAAAGCTGAAGAATGGTTACTAAAACACGAAATCAGTAAAAATTATCTTAGCATAGAAGGTTTACATTCCTTTAATACTGCGACTCAATATTTATTATTTGGAACAGATGATAATTCTATTATTTCAAAAAAACGCATGAGAACTGTTCAAACTCCTGGAGGGACTGGTGCGTTACGTATTGCAGCTGAATTTATAGTAAAAAATACTAATTCTAAACGCATATGGATTAGTTCTCCTACTTGGATCAATCATAGAAATATTTTCCTTGCTGCAGGATTAAAAGTGTATACTTATCCTTATTATAATAATGTAACTCGTTCACTAAGTTTTAATGAATTATATTCAAGTTTGAAAGACGTTAAGCCTAATGATGTCGTATTATTCCATTGTTGCTGCCATAATCCTACAGGCATTGATCCTAATGCTGAACAATGGGGTATGCTATCGGAATTGTCAGCAAAAAAACAATGGCTACCTTTGTTTGATCTAGCTTATCAAGGATTTTCTCGTGGTTTACAAGAAGATCTTGAAGGTTTATATATTTTCTGTAAAAAAAATTCAGAATTGATAGTATGTAATTCTTATTCAAAAAACTTCGGGTTATATAATGAACGAATAGGAGCATGCACTGTAATCACTAATAATAATGAAGATGCTGAACACGCATTAAGTCAATTACGTGTTATTATTCGCGGTAATTATTCCAATCCACCAGCTCATGGAGCATCTGTTGTATCTTTGATTTTAAATAACAAAACTTTACGATCTACATGGGAAAAAGAACTCAAAAACATGCGAGAAAGCATCAATCATATGAGAAAATTATTTGCAAACACTTTACAAACTAATGACAAAAATAGAGATTTCAGTTTTATTGAACGACAATGTGGTATGTTTTCTTTTATAGGTTTAAATGAAAATCAAGTGATGAGATTAAGAAATCAGTTTGGCATTTACCTAGTAGGAGCGGGTAGAATTAATTTATCTGGGTTATCAGATGACAACATCACTTATGTCAGTAACTCTATAATTAAAACTTTACAAACAACAACGCAACCATCTTGATGGTAAGATGGTTGACGAACGTTTAATTGCATTTATTTTAATTAAAATAAATGCAATTAAACGTTTATAAAACATAAACAATAAAGCGACACACAGACCTCAGCCCTTAAATTTACAGATTTTCTCTCATTGAAGAAGAGCATCATAAAATTTTACTATGATATAGTATGTTATGTTACGTAAATATTATTTAAACGCTCGTAACCCAAAGTAGAGCTGCTGCCGTGTCCCGGTAAAAAAAGAATATCATCTCCCAATGGAAACAATTTAGTCTTAATAGAATTAATCAAAACTGCAGTATTCCCTCCAGGCAAATCCGTGCGACCAATACTTTTTTTAAATAATACATCTCCCATCACTATAAATTTTCGTATTTTATTCCAATACACTATGTGTCCCGGAGAATGCCCTGGACAATGTAATATGTTAAAAACTTCGCGGCCCACTTGTACTGTATCGCCATCTTCTAACCAAACATCTGGAATAACTGCAGTAGTACTACTGTTAGGAAAATCTATATCTAATGTTCTGCACTGAACAGATAAATCATCTAACAACGATTGATCAGCTTTATTTGGACCTATTATTGGTATTTTATAATATTGTCGTAACTCCATAGCGCTACCAACATGATCAAAGTGACCGTGAGTTAATAAAATTTTATTTACTTTTACTCCTAATTTATCTATTTCTGATCGTAATTTATCACCTTCTCCTCCAGGATCTACTAAAACTGCTTCATTTGTTACTTCGCACCAAATTATTGAACAATTTTGATGAAAAGGAGTAACTGGTATAATATTATATCGCATATCCATTCCATTATCGTGTACATCTAGTTCTAAAAATTAATAATTATTTTAATATTATTCTTACAACACGAACCCAACCATCACAAATCATATTTCATAACGCAATCACATTATAAAAATTAAATATTAAATTCTACAATAAAAATAAATTATAAAAAAATCACATATTCACTATAACCCAAAAATTTTAAAAAAAGAATGACCTCAAGCATAAAATATAAGCATATTATTATTTAATAACACTTCAAACATTTAAATATAATAACTATATCCTACATTACTAATTATATTAATCATTCTATGTCATCTATATTAGATGCGATATTAAATCCACCATCAACATAAATTATTTCACCAGTAATACCAGATGATAAATCAGAACATAAAAATACAGCAACGTTTCCAATTTCTTCAATAGAAATATTACGACGAATCGGTGATTGTCTTTGATAACACAACAACATCTTTTTAAAATTCTTAATACCAGAAGACGCCAAAGTGCGAACAGGCCCACAAGAAATCGCATTGACACGAATACCTTTTTTTGGTCCCATGGAATTGGCCATATAACGAGTATTTGCTTCTAATGAAGCCTTAGCTAATCCCATTACATTGTAATAAGGAGTAGCACGCATAGCACCTAAATAAGTCAATGTAAGTAAAGATGCACTATTGTTAAGCATGTTCTCGCATGCTTTGGCTATTCCTACAAAACTATAAGAACTAATAACATGAGATAACGTAAACCCTTCACGAGTAACAGTATCTACATAATCACCTGTCAATTGATCAGTGGGAGCAAACGCTATTGCATGTATAAAACCATCGAAAGTCGACCACTTTTTTCTCAACTCAACAAATAATTTATCTATACAAGCATCTTCGGATACATCACACGGTAATACAATATCAGAATCAAAATTTTTAGATAGATTTTGTACTCTCAATTTCAATTTATCGGTATGGTAAGTAAAAGCCAATTCAGCACCTTCTCTATGTAAAGCCTGCGCTATACCGTAAGCTATAGATTTATTGTTAGCTACACCGGTAACTAAAATTCGCTTATTACTAAGCAATGCCATGTTTGTATCTCCAAAATATAACGTTTATTATAACTAATATTTAAAAATATAATTAATACATCAATCATTCAAAATTAATTATAACAAATATTATTGCATTTTTATACACTTGTCTATTATTATAGCAACATCATTTTCAATCTTAATTATATAAGTTACTATTAAAAAATTCATAAAATATTAGTACTGTCATAATAATCATATCTACAAACTATATATTTCATTACCATTGAAATCTACGATCGCCATATCGCAAGCATCAATATAAATTTAAACCATAATACACTATTCTCGTATCATGACCCAACTCTATTTTTCGATAATTAATTAATGATTATTAAAACATTAAAAATTTTCTAGTATATTTTAGTTAAAAATATACTCCATTACCCCTATTCAACCACCACAATTATCAACAAGTTTATTAAAAACTTATATTTATAAACAATTTATCAAATCATTATTACTTATCATTCATTTTAAAAATTTTTAAAATATTCTGTTTTTATCTGTCAACATATTTAACCAAAATTTTTATTAATTATATTATTGTAAAGTCTCAAATTAAATTTGACTTAATTATTGGTATATCTCAAAAAATATTAATTTTGAGATAAATCCAGATCTGTATAATCCCTTTGCACACTCTAAATTATAAAATATAGATATATCTATAAAATAATCGTTACATTTACAATTATGTAATTTTTATTAATTGTGAATAATATTTCTAATCCTTGTTATCTTAACACTCAATTTGAATCTGTATATATATCAAATGGATCATGCACGGATCCTTTTTCATTTTTATATAGAATTTAAAATAAATTATCTAAAAAAAATCAATCATATTTTGATATTGCTATTATTCGTTTCTATTATTTAACATGAGTTAATATCACATATCAATTATTTTCTATTTTTACCTAAAAACAGAATTTATTATTCTATTCATTTATACTTCTATATTTTTATAGTTTAAATGTTAATGTAAAAAAAAATAAAAAAATAGAAAATAAAATCTTATAAAATTAGAATTATACTAGTTCCCTAAGCCTGTTACGTTCATAACACACAAAATAAAAATTTTACTAAAATCATTCTATTTATATATAGCAATATATAGCTCAAACTTACAATACCATCATCTTTTAACAATAAATATCTAATAAGATATCTGCATACGGATATTAACTGATTTCATTAACTATTATACTAATTTTATATCGAAAACATTACAAATGTATGATATTTCTCTGTCCACATATCATTTATTCTTTTTTATAATAAGCACAATTAAATATTAAAGTATTTATTTTTCTCTGTAATTATAAACATATATAAAAATAAATACCAATTATGTGTATAATTCCTATATGTCATAAACAATTTTACTTAAATCAATAATCTGCAATAGATATTCATAAATATTATCAAATACATTATACTATTATAACTGCAAAATTCAAAAAGATATCGATATTTAAAATTGTAGATACAAGTTGTAATTGTCTGATTTAATATCATCTTGTCATATAGTTTTTAATAAAACTCACTAAAAAGAACAACATTAATAAATGTTATATGTAATGTATAGTAATACATAATAATATTTATTATAACAAAACTTAAACAATTATACGTATAACAATGATATTAAATATCAAATTATTAATTAATAAAATTATTACACGATAACAAACGTAATACAGATATTTGTATATATAACATATTTTTATACTTCAATACTATTATTGAGAAACTATCAATGCTTTAATAAAAATAAATATTCTTGATGACATCTTTAGAGAGGCGATAACATGCGACTTAGGCGGGTGACAGAAGCAAGATTACCAACACTTTGGGGAAATTTTTTAATAGTAGGATTTGAAGAAAATTTCACTGGGCATAATCACGTTGCATTAATATATGGAAATATCACTGGATCAGATCCAGTATTAACACGAATACATTCTGAATGTTTAACAGGCGATGCTTTATTTAGTTCACGTTGTGATTGTGGATTTCAACTAAAAACCGCATTACATTGTATTACAGAAGAAAAACGCGGTATTTTAATTTATCATCGGCAAGAAGGACGCAATATCGGATTATTGAATAAAATTCGTGCTTATGCATTACAAGATAGTGGAGCTGATACAGTAGAGGCAAACCAATGTTTAGGTTTTGCTCCCGACGAAAGAGACTTTACTATTTGCGCAGATATTTTAAAATTACTGCGCGTAAAAAAAATACGTATTTTAACCAACAACCCAAAAAAAGTAGAAATCTTAAATAAATCATGTATTAATATTACAGAAAGAGTTCCGTTAATAGTAGGAAGAAACCCAGAAAACTCTAGATATTTAGACACCAAAGCATCTAAATTGGGACATTTATTTTATAGCTATCATAAATAAATAAAAATTATGAAAATAATAACGAAAACATCAAAAATGTTTTGTTATATAACACAATTTATTAGTTACTTCTATATGCAAAAATGAATAATACGCGCACTCTATCTACTTGAGTAAATCTTATTTTCTTAAAAATACATAATAATCACAATTAATCCTCTTTTCTTCAATCAAGAAAATTATAATTTTAAATATCAGTATTTAATTTAAATTATATATACAAGATCAAATCTATTTAATTTACATAAAATCTATCAAAAATTTTTTTCATAAATTGTATTTTTTAAAAAATCATTTTTATTTATTCTTTTATAGAAAAATAACAACGACTTTAATTATAAGTCTATTCTGAATAAAAATAACTAAAAGAAATAATAATCTATTAGTAAACAATATTTAAATTCAATTAATTTTAATATACACTAATTTATCATAAATTACACACACTTTAAAAGTACGAAAAATATCTACAAACGTAATATCTTTCTTTTATTCAAACAAAAACTATTATCTTTCAAATTCGTTAAATAATACATACAACACAATTAAAATTCTATTTATTATATTAATACAACCCCTCAAATAACATATTAATTCATTCAAATTCAACTATACTAAACTCAAAAATCATATACTCCTATATATATAAAACATGTCATCTTTTTATTAAGAACCTATTTGTATCATATGCGCAATCTATATATATATTTTAATTACAACTCCCCTATTATCTAAAATAAATTACATACTCGCATATCCATCCATATTCAAACATTTATTTTAATTTCAAAACCCAACAAAAATATATTCAAAAAAATAATTCTTGATCCAAATAATTGATCATCTACAAACAAAAGCAACTTTACATTATTATTATAATAAGCAATCAATTCTAGTGTACTCCACACATAAATATCTTTAATGATATTACTATTACTTAAATTTTTTCCAATTTTTCTCTACAGAACACAACTAATATTTAGTTATTAACTAACCTCAATTAAAACCACTGCACATCTCCGTTGTATATAGCATATATACAATAAAATTGATGCTATATATAACTCTGAAATTCCAAATAATTTGTTTACTATTAATATTTTCTGTTTTAAAATATATAAAACCACAATTTAAAAAATAACTCTATCAACATAAATTCATTAGCAAACAATTATTGATAATATAACATATTTACTATCATTTTTTATTTCATAATTAATAATAAAACACATAAAAATATGAGTTAAAATATTTCATAATATATAATCATAACAATTCTACACCTAATTTAAAATGTATTATGTAATATTATTTTGAGTATCATCTATCACCAACTTATTTTAAAACTCCTAATAAAAATAATATATTCAGCTTTATATATCACATTGACCATGCAATAATAATTATTGTAATGAATATTACATATTGAATTCAGTTAATAAAAATAGATCCAATCACTACAGTAGTAGTACACATAAATTCATATATCTGTAGAAAGATATGCATATCTTATTCAATGTTGCAATTCCTATTGCAAACAAAATTCATATAAAAGTATCATACCATCAACAAATAATACTATCATTTACATACTAACATTTATACTACTTTAATGACATTTTATCTATAAATAAAAATCATTAAACTTAATTATTTTTTACTGTTATATCTAGTTTTTATTCATATCATTTTAATGCGCACAAATCATCATTTGATATTCTAATTCATTAGAATCTTGTCAATTAAAATTTCTGTAAATACTAAAAATTAGAATAATTTATTTCTATGCAATATTAAATATATGTATCATGCCATCATGACTAAATATATTTAAACCAACATACTTACATGCATTCTTATACTTAAGAAGCTATAATGAATTAAATAAGATGTAATCAAAAAACGATAATAGTCTTTATAAGAATATTTTTTAATAATTTAAATAAAAATCCTCGTCAGTTTCATTAATCACTGTTTTATAAACTTAATTAAAGATGAATTCATACCATCAATATAAATAAACTATATCTTGCATATATCTTGATATATTTAAAATAATCATTTTCCAATTACTATAACAATTTTTATTTTTAATAAAAAGTAGCTTACTAATTATTAAATTAATTAATTACATTAACATAAATAAAAACATAATGAAAATAACTGTTTCATCTTCTTTATTCTAAACAAGGTTTCTCAATAAGCTGTTTTCATATGTATATCTAATGTACATATATTAATAACATAAATAGATGACTATTTATGTTATTAAACACAATATTAATCTTTACATCGTAATTCAAATAATAAAAAATTCATATACACTCCATGAAATAAGCCTTCATAGCTATTAATCAAAACATTTATATAAATATTTTTTATTAATTATTTTACACCATTAAATAACATAAAATTATATAAATATATTATCTTAATGTTATCTGAAAATTACCATTAAATTAAAAAAGCAAACCAAATGTAACGACCAAATCGTTTTCATGTTGCAACATGATACAAAAAATCATATATCTACAAAAATATATTCATAATATATTTCACGTGCGCATAAACATATATTTTCAATAGTATTATTTAAGTGCACTTATTAAATTCTATTATAGTTGGTTATACAATAACACCTTTCCAAATAAAATCACCAAGACCTATAAAAACTAATAAAATATATATATATTAATTATAATTTAGTATAATTCTATATTTATCACAATAATTATACTTTAAATAAAAAAACCATACATTTAGTATTTATAGCAATAATAGACAGATTATTCACTAATACGCTATCTATTAAAATTATATAAATTAGTGTATTCAATTAAAAAATGTTTTTTACTATCCTTCAATCACTGCTATTTGACATTTTAAAAAAAAAATAGTATTACTAATACCATTAACATTCGTACATCTATAAAATAAATATAATCACATCGCAATAAAAATGAGTATTCTCTCATTGAAACCGTTTCTAGTAATTAAGCAATTATTGAGAATGTTACTATGCTTGAAAATATTGTAATTAGATCCTTAAATATAAATGAGGTTTTTGATAAATAAATCACTAGGAAATTTAAAAAATAATGAGATGTCAAAAAAATCGGATGAAATGTCTAAATATTCAAGTGCGCTATCATTCTAATCCAGCAGCCGTTTTTAATCAATTATGTAATAAACGTAATTCGACATTATTATTAGAATCAGCAGAAATTAATAAAAAACACAACATAGAAAGTATGATGATTATTGATAGTGCATTGCGTATTACCGCTTATGGATCAACCGTTACTGTACAAGCTTTAACTAAAAATGGCGCGAGTTTACTCCCATTACTAGTGCAAACATTACCCACAAAAGTACAAATTCATAAAAATTCTGACAGCATCAAATTTATGTTTCCTACAACACAGACAATGACTGACGAAGATACACGCCTACGATCGATTTCAATATTTGACTGTCTACGCTCATTGTTAAAAATAATACAACCTCTTCAAGATACCCCCAAAGCTACATTTTTGGGAGGTTTATTTTCTTACGATTTAATATCTTGTTTTGAATATTTTCCTCAATTAATCAATACTTATAAATGCCCAGACTACTGTTTCTATTTAGCCGAAACATTATTAGTGTTTGATCATCAAAAATATACTGCTTCGTTACAAATTACCTTGTTTAGTCCAAATATCTTAGAAAAAGATCGACTACAAACTAGGATGAATCAATTAAAAACCCAAATTAATCAAACACCACAATCTATTCCTTATAAAAAAATACGCAATATGACACTACGCTGTGATCCAAATGACGAAAAATACAAACGAGTTATACGTAAAATACAAAGATCTATACGTCAAGGAGAAATATTACAAGCTGTCCCTTCACGACGATTTTTCCTTCCATGTCCTTCACCATTAGCGGCATACCATGTATTAAAAACTAACAATCCTAGTCCCTACATGTTTTTTATGCAAGACATAGCATTTACACTTTTCGGAGCTTCTCCTGAAAGTTCTTTAAAATACAATGCAGCTAATCGAAAAATTGAAATTTACCCCATCGCTGGTACGCGAACTAGAACTTATCATACTGACGGATCATTGGATACAGATTCAGATAACCGTATAGAATTAGAAATGCGCTTAAATCATAAAGAATTATCAGAACATCTCATGTTAGTAGATTTAGCAAGAAATGATTTAGCACGTGTCTGTAAAGCGGGTAGCCGTTATGTCGCTGATTTATTAAAAGTAGATAGATACTCTTTTGTTATGCATTTAGTGTCTAGAGTAGTAGGAGAATTGCGTCATGATCTTGATGTACTACATGCCTATCGTGCATGTATGAATATGGGCACATTAACTGGAGCTCCAAAAATTAGAGCTATGGAACTTATTTATGAAGTAGAAGGTACACGTCGTAACACTTACGGAGGCGCTATCGGATACTTAACTGGTGCTGGGAATTTAGACACATGTATCATCATTCGATCAGCCTACGTCACAAATCAAATAGCTACAGTACAAGCAGGAGCAGGTGTAGTAATAGACTCCATACCTCAATCAGAAGCCGATGAAAGCCGTAGCAAAGCACGTGCTGTTTTACATGCCATCTCTGCAGCACATGGTTCTAAGGAGTTATTTTAACAATGGTTAACGTAATATTACTAGATAACATTGATTCATTTACGTATAATTTAGTAGATCAGTTACGCAATCACGGCCATCAAGTACTAATATACACTAATCAATTGCCTGCATCAATCATTATTGATACACTATCGAATATGATAAACCCAATTTTAATGTTATCGCCTGGGCCTGGGTCCCCCAGTAAAGCTGGATGCATGACAAAATTGATAGCACAACTACGCAGACAAATCCCAATCATTGGGATTTGTCTGGGATATCAAGCCATTGTAGAATTTTATGGAGGGCACATATCGCGATCAAAAGAAATTTTTCATGGAAAATCTTCTTTGATACATCACGACAATTCGGCTATGTTTTCTAATATACCAAACCCTTTTTTAGTAGGACGATACCATTCATTAATAGGTAGTTATATACCAAATAATTTAAAAATTAATGCTTATTACAATAAACACACGGCAATGGCAGTACGTAATGACTCTGATCGGATTTGCGGGTTTCAATTCCATCCCGAATCTATCTTAACTACTCATGGAACACAACTTATTCAGCAAACTATCGCATGGGCAGAATGCTTATACAAGGAAAAAATAACATGCAAGACATCTTAGACACTTTATATCGCGGGGAAAATATTAACCGAAAACAAAGTGAAGCATTATTACGTTCCATAATAAAAGAAAGATTGTCTGCAATTCAAATTGCATCGGCACTTATTAGTATGAAAATACGTGGAGAAACCTTTGAAGAAATTGTAGGTGCTGTGAATATATTATTAACTCATGCTAAACCTTTTCCTCGTCCAAATAGCTTGTTTGCAGACATTACAGGCACCGGAGGAGACAATAGTAATACTATCAATATTTCCACAACCAGCGCTATTGTAGCCTCAACTTGCGGCGCAAAAATTATTAAACATGGCAACCGTAGTATATCTAATCTAACGGGATCAATGGACTTACTAGAACAACATTGTTTGATGATCAGCAATCCGCAACAAGCACGTAAAAACTTTGATGAATTAGGTATATGCTTTTTATATGCCCCACAATACTATACAGTGCTACATCGCATAATGCCCATACGTAAGCAATTAAAAACTCCTACATTATTTAATATAGTAGGTCCATTGATTAATCCATCCAAACCTCCATTAACGCTTATTGGTGTATACAAAAAAGAATTATTATCGCCTATAATCCGAATATTACAATTACTTAAATATAATCACGCTATAGTAGTACATTGCGGGGGAATTGATGAAGTGGGATTACACTCCCCTACTCATGTAGCGGAGCTACACAATAGCATCATAAATAATTATATTTTGACGGCATCAGATTTTGGATTAGACTCTTATCCAATAGAAATATTACGTTGTTATTCGAAAAAACAAGCCCATGAATACATGATCGATATATTAAAAGGAAGAGGAAAACCTGCGCATTCAGCTGTAATAGCAGCCAATGTAGCATTATTATTGAAATTATTTGGGCATAACAATCTACGCGCTAATGTACAACTAGCTTTAGAAAAAATGCATCATGGCACACCTTACACTCGTTTGAGTTCTTTATCAGAAACTAAGATACAAAATCATGCAACACACAATACTCGATAAAATTTTATCATATAAAAAAATATGGATAGCTGATCAAAAAAAACAACATTCATTACATGTTTTAAAAAGAAAAACACAAGCAAGCAATCGTGATTTTTACAGAGCTGTGTCTCACAATCAACCTCAAACAATATTTATATTAGAATGTAAGAAGGCGTCTCCTTCTAAAGGTATTATTCGTAATGATTTTAATCCTATCAAAATAGCACAAACTTATAAAAATTACTCTTCAGTAATTTCAGTATTAACTGATAATAAATACTTTCATGGAGATTTTGATATTTTACACCAAGTGAGCAACATCGTAGAACAACCAATATTATGTAAAGATTTCTTTATTTCAGAATGGCAAATTTATTTTGCGCGCTTACATAAAGCTGATGCTATTTTACTAATGCTATCAATTTTAGATGATGTAACCTATCAAAAATTGGTCAAAATAGCTCATACATTATGTATGGGGGTACTAACAGAAATCGCAAACGAAGATGAATTAAAACGCGCTAAATATTTAGGAGCTAAAGTCATCGGTATAAATAATCGTAATCTGAATGATTTATCCGTTGATTTAAATCGAACTATTACTCTAAGTAAAGATATACCTAACACAATCACTGTAATCAGCGAGTCTGGTATTAGCAATTATTGCCATATAAGAAAACTTAGACGATATGTCAATGGATTTTTAATAGGTACAATATTAATGTCTCAACCAAATCTTAATGCAGCCATTAAAAAATTAATTTTAGGAGAAAATAAAATATGTGGATTAACTCGAGTGAGAGACGCTGATATTGCATACAAATCGGGTGCAATATATGGAGGACTAATTTTTGTTCCCACTTCACCTCGCTACATAAATATCACAATTGCACAACGTATTGTTTCTTGTGTAAAATATTTAAGTTATGTTGGTGTGTTTTGTAATGCTACAATTTCTTATATTGTTACCATAGTTAACATATTAGGACTAGCAGCAGTTCAGCTCCATGGCACAGAAAATCAAGATTATATTAATATTTTGCGGACACGATTACCCATGACATGTCATATATGGAAAAGTATTAATATGAATCACAGACCATTGTCGAAATGTAATATACTAAACGTGGACCGCTATTTAGCAGATAATGGAGGGGGTAGCGGAAAAAACTTTGATTGGTCGCTGCTTTCTAGTATGCAATTAGATAAAGTAATTTTAGCCGGAGGATTGACAATAAACAATTGTAATAAAGCGGCGCGCATAGGTTGTTTAGGTTTAGATTTTAATTCTGGAGTTGAAATTAAACCAGGTATTAAAAATCACCAGAAACTCATCAAAGTCTTCCAAATAATCAGATCTTATTAAAGGAATATATATTTCAAATAATTAAAAAATAAAGTAATCAATATGATAAAATTAAAATCCTATTTTGGAGAATTTGGAGGTATGTATGTACCGCAAATTCTAATACCAGCGCTAACTCAATTAGAAGAAGCATTCATATCGGCGCAAGATGATGCTGTTTTCCAAAAAGAACTCAAATATCTTTTAAATCACTACGCCGGTCGCCCCACTCCTTTAACATTATGTAGAAATTTAACAAAAGGAACTCGCACTAAACTGTATTTAAAACGTGAAGACTTATTACATGGAGGATCTCATAAAACCAACCAAGTATTAGGACAAGCTTTATTAGCAAAACGTATGTCTAAAACAGAAATAATCGCTGAAACTGGTGCCGGACAACATGGAGTTGCTGTCTCCATTGCAGCATCTCTTTTAGGATTGAAATGTCGTATTTATATGGGATCTAAAGATATAAAACGTCAAAAACTCAACGTTTTAAGAATGCAATTAATGGGCACACAAGTTATTCCAGTACATCATGGATCTGAAACGTTAAAAGATGCTTGTAACGAAGCCATGCGTGAATGGTCGAAAACTTATGAATACACCCATTACATGCTTGGTACAGCTGCTGGACCTCATCCTTTTCCCACAATCGTTAGAGAATTTCAACGTATTATTGGAAAAGAAACATACAAACAAATACAAAAATATGAGAAATGCTTACCAGATGCAATTATTGCTTGCGTAGGAGGGGGATCTAATGCTATTGGCATATTTTCCGATTTTGTTGACATACCATCAGTGCAGTTATTAGGTGTAGAAGCTGGAGGATTAGGTATAGATACTAAATATCATGGTGCTGCTCTACAACATGGAAGTATAGGAATTTATTTTGGTATGAAAACTTCAATCTTACAATCTTCGGAAGGACAAATAAAAAATTCTTATTCTATTTCAGCTGGTCTCGATTTCCCATCTGTCGGGCCAGAGCATGTTTATCTAAAAAATACTGGCCGGGTACAGTATGTATCTGTTAATGATATGGAAGCCATAACAGCTTTTAAGAAATTATCTATTCATGAAGGAATTATTCCAGCTCTAGAATCTGCTCATGCTTTAGCTCATGCACTAAAAATAATTCAAAAACAACCAAATAAAGCACAAATTTTAGTAGTTAATTTGTCTGGACGTGGAGATAAAGACATTTCTACAGTTCATAATGCATTACAAAAAGAAAGAGATACATAACAATGAATCGTTACAAAAAATTATTTACACATTTAAAGCAAAAAAAAATAGGAGCATTTGTCCCTTTTATTGCTGTAGGATATCCCGATCCTATTTCTTTTATGCATATCATCGAGATATTAGTGTCTTCAGGTTCCGATGCACTAGAATTAGGAATACCATTTTCTGATCCTATATCAGATGGACCTATAATACAAAAAAGTATGGAACGTGCTTTCAAATCAGGTATGAATTTTTCACGTTGTGTGACGATACTACACAATATTCGCAACAAATATCCAAATTTGCCCATCGGATTACTAATTTATGCAAATTTAGTCTTCAAAAATGGAATAGATAATTTCTATTCATGTTGCTCAAAATTAGATATAGATTCCGTATTAATTCCTGACCTTCCTGTAGAAGAAAGTCTACCATTTTATAATGCTGCTATACAACATAAAATAGCCCATATCTTTATTTGTCCGCCTAATGCTACCGAAGAATTAATCCACAACATTACTACTCTCGGACATGGATACATCTATTTATTATCTCGCCCCGGAGTAACTGGAATTGATATTAATACAAAAAAAATTTATAATAATGCTATATTACATAGTACAATTAAATGTATCCAAAAACAAAAAAAATTACCTATACTGCAAGGTTTTGGAATACACACGCCGCTTCAAGCTCAAGAATCGTTATTGTTAGGAACTTCTGGGATCATTACCGGTTCTAAAATTGCAAGCATTATAGAAGAAAATATATCTAACATAGAACTAGCGTTTAAGAAAATAGAAAAATTAGTACGTCTTATGAAAATATCCATGCATTCTAATACTAACTAAAATTAGTAATAATAGGCATTTTTCTATTCTTATTTTTAACAAAAAACCGAACGGTTATATATTATAATTATCAAAATTAGTACTCAAATCCTTATAAAAACTCCAAAACACATTATAATAGATTTAATATTACTTTAATATACAAAATATTATTACAATACTTATTAATCTCCGTATGCAAACGCGTTAAACTTATAAACATATCTACACGCACCACAATACATCGACAATATGTTGACGAAAAAATATTCGGTTTATTATAAATAATAAATATTATCAGAAAATTGCCAAATACGAGTATTTCCCAAACAATATGTGGAATATAATTATTTATAGAATAACATTATGTTTTAATTGAAATTAAACAATTTGATCATATTTCACGAATTCAATTTTGAAGAAATATGACCTCTCTATTTTCAAAAATCTTTTTTGGAAAAATTATAAAAATTATGATAATCAAAGTATCTCAAGACGTATTATGTTTTATTCGTAATTATTACATTAATATTACAACATTAATATTAGCTACAACATTAATTCAATCTAGCTTAGATTATATTTTATTACCAAAAAAAGAAGATTTCATATTTATGAATAATTTTATTAATGGGAGCTTACAGGACATGATCAAAGAGTTATCATCAGATCAACAGTATATTTTATTAAAATTATCTGCTGCTAATAGTATTTCTAAGCTTCTAAGTAGTACTTTTTTATTCGGAAATATACTAACTATGTTACATGTTTTATCTACTACCAATAAAAGCAATCAATCTTTCAATATAATAAATATTATTAAGTCAACAATACCATTATTTCCAAAATTATTGCTATTAATTTTTTACACTACGTTGTGCATACAACTGGGTTTAATGATAGCAATTGTTCCGGGTATTCTATTAGCCATTATAATCAGCCTAACTCCGGTTATGATTATCACTAATAATATATCTATTATAGAAGCTATACGCCTGAGTATAAAAGTAAGCTATCGCAACATTCATCTAACTACGCCACCAATACTATTATGGTTTCTAATGAAAACTATACTTATACTAATATTAATCCATTATTTCCATTCTTGGATCTTCATTGTTAAGATTTTAATGAACACCACGAATAATATACTATCTGTAATTATTTTAATTTATTTATATCGCTTATATATGATTATCAGAACAGTATGAAATTATTAATTTTTTAAAAAATTTTATTTATATTTATATTAAAAAATAACTAATATAAAACAAAAACCTGTATATATTGCAACCCGAAATAATAAATTATTCAATTAGTTACAAACATTATTTTCACATAAACCTGCACAATCAATTTATCAACATCATCATATGTAATATTAATTACAAAACATTTTTACAGAATTTAAACAAAATTTGAAAGTAATAATCAATTTTTTTTCTGGTTTATTGCTCTCATATACCCAACGACGCATAGCTGATCTAATACTTTCTTCGAATACACCAGAAGGGACCGCTGATAATATACATATGTTATCAACTTTACCTCTAGTATTTACATCATATTGTACAATAATTTTGCCTGCTATATTTAATATTTTCGCTCTATTAGGATATTCTGGATATACGCAATTAATTATGCAAGAAGATATATACGGTCGATCCTGATGTTTTTCAGGAACATGTACAGAATGTGTTGTAGATTTTCCAATATTAACATTGTTTTTCTCAACCGAAGACAAATTTTTATCAGCATTTAATGTATATTTAGAACTATCTAAAATTTTTTTTTCTGAACGAATTATAGATCTTGAATTTTGCTGCTTATGACATGTTTTAAGTGTTTTTGACAACTGATTTTTTTCTAACGATTCATGAAAAATTTGACTAGTTTGCAGTAATGACAATGTCATTATATTAGATCTTTGCGCACAAACAGACTGATTAACAGAATGATGACAATAATATAATAATACATGCATTACAAATACATGTATTACACATGATAAAAAACAACAAAAATAAATTGACATATGTAGTCTGCGCCAAATCCGTTGGAACGGATCTATAATCAAATCTTTTATTTTTTTTAAAAAAATATCATATTTCATTATGATTTTGAATATTTTATGTTTTTATACTAGGAATTATTTTAAATCATTCTCCTCAATATTTTAAATAAATGAATATATACTACAACAAATAGTTATGCATCAATTCTAATTGTCTAAAATTAAACAATTTAACTAAACACATACATCAGTTTTTTGTTAATTGATTGTACTATCCGAGTGTTAATAATCGATTATATGTATTGCGTCGCATAATAATTACTAATTATATATGAAATATACAAATTAATTTATTTCCTAAAAATATAATAAGTGTTTGCAAATATCATATACTGTATATAATGTATAAATATAATAATGAAATTGATATTATTAAATAATAATTAATATTAATTAATATATTTTAATAATCAAAATCTGATCATTATATATATCTACACCTTTTATATGATTATAAAATTTGTCATAAAATAAATATTCAATAATAATCTATAGTCTTTATTTAAGATATCCCATAAACATCTCAATAGGATCTATGTAATCATGATTGCGATTCATGCCATATTTAATTGTATTTTCTTATGCAGTTATTGGTTATTAATCGTACTAGTTACATTTCGAGTTTTAATAAAACGCCGAGCAGTACCATCGTCTATGGCATGGTTATTAGTAATTTATGTTTTGCCTTTAATAGGTATCATTACATATCTATTATTTGGAGAATCTAACCTTGGTAAACAACGATCTACTAGAAGTAAGATAGCATGGTCATCTACTATGCGTCGCATACAAATACTAAAAACCTACAAACATATATTTTCCACTGAACACAGCGTAATCGCTTCTTCATTATTTAAGCTTTGCGAACATCGTCAAGGAATAGGCGCTCTAAGAGGTAATCAAATACAGTTATTAAAAAAAACTGACGATACCATCATATCTTTAATTAAAGATATTGAATTAGCTCAACACAGTATTGATATGGTATTTTATATTTGGGAATCTGGGGGACTAGTAGATCATGTTATAAAAAAATTAATTATAGCAGCTAAAAAAGGTATCCGGTGTCGAATTATATTAGATTCAGCCGGATGCGCTAATTTTTTCAGTAGTTCATATCCTAATATAATGCGCCAGGCTGGGGTGAATATTGTAGAAGCACTGCATGTCAATTTGTTACGCGTCTTCTTACGTCGTATGGATTTGCGACAACACCGAAAAATGATATTAATTGATGACCATATTGCTTATACTGGCAGTATGAATATGGTAGATCCACAATTGTTTAAAAAAAACATAGGAATTGGACAATGGGTCGACATTATGGTACGCATAGACGGGCCTGCAGCTTCAGCCATGAGCATAATATTTTCTTCTGATTGGGAAATCGAAACGGGACAACACGTATTGTTCCCATTGTTATTCAACACTCACATAGTAGCAGATCATAAACTAATACCAACAGGACATACTGTTCAAATTATTCCCTCTGGACCAGGATGTCCAGAGGGAATAATTCATCAAGCATTACTAATATCATTATATGAAGCACGTAAAAAACTTATTATTACTACTCCATATTTGGTACCTAGTGATGATTTATTACATGCCATTTGTACAGCAGCACAACGGGGCGTAGAAGTACATATTATTATTCCTCAAAACAACGACTCTGTATTAGTAAACTGGGCTAGCAGAGCATTTTTTAGCGAATTATTAAAAGCCGGAGTTTTAATACATCAATTCCAAAATGGATTACTGCACGTAAAAAGTGTATTAATCGATCAGCAATTAAGTCTAATAGGAACCGTAAACCTAGATATACGCAGTTTATGGCTAAACTTTGAAATCACATTAGTCATTGATAGTAAAGATTTTAGTAATGAGCTAGAAAAAACACAGGAGAATTATATTGCACACTCTAAAACAATCGATCCCCAAAAATGGGCTAACCGTCCTTATTGGGAACGCATTGTTGAACGTTTATTTTATTTCTTAAGTCCTCTTTTATAAGGAATTTTTTAACTTTTAGTTTCAACAAAATAACTCAAAATAAATATAACAAATCCCATACTACATCCATTAAATAGGTTTCTATTAATTTGAATTAAAATATCCATAAAATCACTTTATCATAATTAAACATATACTCACATATTAATTTAATTTACATAAAAATAAATTCTATATACGTTTAAAACAAGAAATATATTCTGTATTTAATTAACCTAACTAACACCTGACGCCAAGTACATGATGAGATGCACAGTATTTCATCATCATTACATGTAACTGCAAATTGTGATATATAAATATGAATCAATCCATATTGATTAATAAAAATGAATCCAAAATACAAGTAATATCTATATCAGTTTAGAACTTGAATATAAAATTTATTATGTATAAAAATATATCTTATTTAAAAGAAAGTAACATACACATAACTTTAATAAACTATTATCTATTTTTATATACACGTTTTGTTAAAGATAATGGTGACTCTAATTGTTCTACAAAATGTTTACGACACACTGAAACATAGCGATTATTACCACCAATCAATATTTGATTTCCATCTCGAATTATTAAACCTTTATCATCAATTCTAAGAACTCTATTAGATTTTCGTCCACAATAACAAATAGTTTTTAATTCGATTAATTTATCTGCCCATGCTAATAACCATAGACTGCCTGAAAATAAATCAGCTCTAAAATCAGTACGTAATCCATAACATAATACTGGAATATTTAACACATCGACTATCTTGCTTAAATCAATCACTTGATTACGATTGAGAAAATGACACTCATCCACTAATACACAATGTATTATATCCTTTTGATGTATAGTTACTATTTGATCAAAAAAATTAGTTTTAATGTTAAACGCTCTGGCAGAAGCATATAATCCAATACGAGATTTAATTTGTTTATATCTATTATCTCGAGAATTCATGTCAGCAGTATATAACACAGTGCGCATTCCTCGTTCTTGATAATTATAAGAAGACTGTAATAATGCGGTAGTTTTTCCAGCATTCATTGCGGAATAATAAAAATATAATTGTGCCATATAATTAACACCCTATTCGACTTACAGTATTTTACTACTAGTAACATAAATATAATTTAAATTATGATAATATTAAGTTTAAAAAATTATTTAATCTATAAACTTATAAAAAACATTTATTTTATATACTAAATTAATGTGTGATGAAATAAGTTTTTTATTTTATCCGAGATAAACACTTTTACAATACCATATATGTTTTTAACACTATTTTGTATTTTATGTTCAAAATAACGATTCAGGTAAATAAAAAAAATCTATACTTAACATACAATCCATATATTTACAAAAATAATTTAGATTAATAAAAGATATTATTTATATTTATAAAATTTTATAAGTAAATAAATAATTTTAATTTGAATGGATAATACTTAAACATTAAATAATATTAAATATTATTATAAATAATACATAAATCATTTAATTAAAATTAATTAAATATTTTAATAGGAAAACATAAATCATACTCACTGATACTTATAACACTATATATATTTAATTATCAATTAACATAAAATATAATAAGATTATTTATAAATTAAACACCCTAGGTCTTGCAGAAAATAAATTAGCGCTCTATCCTTACTCTAGACTTGTTATTTATCACATTTTGAGATTAATTCGATGAACGACACACTAAAAATTCTTAATAATATACGTACTTTACGAGCGCAAGCTAGAGCGTGCACCCTTGATACCTTAGAAGAGATGTTAGAAAAACTAGAAGTAGTTGTTAATGAACGCCGAGAAGAAAGTAATCAAGCTCAAGCTAAAATAGAAAAACATTCTCTAAAATTACAACAATATCGTGATATGCTCATAGCTGACGGGATAGATCCTAATGAACTATTACAAAATATAACTTCTAATACTAAACCTTTTCACAAAAATAAACGTGCAGCTCGCCCAGCAAAGTATCAATACATTAACAAATATGGTGAAATGAAAACTTGGACCGGACAAGGGCGCACTCCCTCAATTATCAAAAAAGCTATCGATGAAAAAAAGAAAAAATTAGAAGATTTTTTACTATAATTAATGATAAATAATACTTATTTATTTCATCTCAGACAAAGAAATGCTTGGTAATATTTTCAAGCTCTTTGTCTGGAATCATCATATGCACAATTTAATATGTATTATACTGTTCATAATCACTCAAATTAATATTATTAATTCATAATATCACACATAATAATCACAATTACTTTTTATAGAATACAAATATGTTTAATTAAATTAATGAATCTATTGTATATTCATTGTTTTTATCGAAACACTAGTTGTCCATGACTACACCGTTTAGTAGAAGTAAACAAATTTCCAGTAATTTTAATAATGTCCATCTCTAATGTAGATTTATTATTACCCAAACACATTGTCACTATATTAAATTAATGTAATATTTTTCATACATATAAATAAATTCTATTTCATTCCATCTCAAAATATCTCTGTATATTTTATACATATGCCCACAACATCAATTATAATTAATAATCTATACTGACTGGAATGTTATATTCCTTAAAAATATAAATCTTAAAAAATAAAAATAACTATATTGACATCAACTGTAGAATTTAAAAATTTTTATTAACATAAATATCACGATTATTAAATATGGTTACTTATATAAATATCAATTATTATTTCCTTCATAACCCCCCCCGATCTAAAATATTAGATGGAAATATCTTACACAATTTATCAAAAATTGATTTTTAATTAAAAAACAATACCTATATATAAATATATACCAAATAAGTACATATACTTACGATCTATACTGTTTTTTTTAGAATTGTTAAAATAATAATTAAAAACAAAAACACCAACATAACATCATAATATAATTTAATTTAGTACTATAATATAGTTTTCGTACTAAATAGACATATTTTAAATGCTTAATAAAAATTAAGGATGTCATAAATATTAAAAATATCCTAGCATCATGTATGTTAGGACGATCACTATACTTGTTATATATATTTCAATAAAAATTCAAATTGCAAAAATCATTACACTCACTAATATTCAATGAATACCATTCAACATATTTTCTAAAACTTTGTGATTATAAATTTTAATAATATATCCTATTGACATATAAAAAGATACGATACATCTGTTGATGCCATTAAAAACCTTAACATAAAACATATTAAAAACTATTTAAAACCATAGAATTGCTTGCAATTATGCAACATATAAATTTTCAATTGTTTCAACATAATTTCACATTACTGAAAAAATAAATTTATACAAAAATCATTAGTATCAAATAATATTTTGATATTTATATTATATAAAACAATTCTCCTAATAATAGGATCAAAATAGACTTTTGGAACAAGCTATAAATCTATTTTTTATAAATACTATTTTAAATATATATTTAAATTACTTTTTAATTATTCTTCAACAACTTTATAAAAAAATTGATAACAAACCAATTTTAAATTAACATGATTTTAATTTAAATAACTAACCATGATATACAAACATTCTATTAAATAAAATTAGAACAAAACCCCAGATTATTGAAGAATACGTTTTATGAACTATTACAATAATAATTGTAATTTTCGATGACTAGTTAAATTAATTGATCGTCAAATAATAAACATATAAAAAAATTAGAATCATAATAATTTATTTTAATATATTCACCAATCTTCTCATACTTATAAACATACCCATAGCTAATAATTTATTCAAAACACAACAAATATTTTGAATTTATTAATTCATTGTATTGTATAGAAACATTCATATATAATAGCTTAAAGTTTTGCATCTCTAACTATTATCTTTAAAGAATTAAATATACTGATCTGATTAATAATTAAATAAGTGTAACAAATAGTATTTATTTTCATATACTATTATACACATACAAAGTATGTAAATTCATTATTGTTAATTATTTTTATTTTATTAAGTCAATAACACCTATATTTTATGATCGAAAATAAATACGGATCGCCATCATATGAAATTTGTTTCTTTTAACATCAATGGATTACGTGCTCGTATGCATCAATTACACGCAATTATCTCTCAATTGAAACCTGATGTCATTGGGTTACAAGAAACTAAAGTACATGATGATTGTTTCCCTATAAAAGAAATACTGCAACATGGTTATCACGTATATTATTACGGTCAAAAAAAATATCATGGAGTTGCATTGTTTCTACGTCAAACTCCTTTAACTGTTACTCGTGGACTGACTGATGATGATAATTTATCTCAAAAACGGATAATTATGGCTGATATTATGACATCAATAGGGAAATTGACTATTATTAACGGTTATTTTCCCCAAGGAGAAAATAAAAATCATCCAGAAAAGTTTATATACAAAAAAAATTTTTATAAAAGTTTTCAAAACTACGTAGAACATACCTATCGCAGTCATTCATTATTACTGATTATGGGCGACATGAACATTAGTCCTACAGATTTTGATGTTGGTATTGGTGAAAAAAATAAAAAACGTTGGATCGCATCAGGACGATGTTCTTTCTTACCAGAGGAAAGAACATGGATCAATCGTTTGATGAGCTGGGGTTTGGTAGATATATACCGAAACATGCACCCTCAAAATGATGAACGTTATTCCTGGTTCAGCTATAGATCCCGTGGTTTTTACAAAAATAATGGTTTACGTATTGATTTGATATTAGCAACACGTCCTCTAGTCAATCGTTGTAAAAATAGTGATATAAGCTATAATATTCGTAGAATGCAACAACCGTCCGATCATGCTCCGGTATGGGTAGATTTTGATATTTAATATATACTTACTTACGTCACGCGGAAATCATTTCATATAAACCTTAACTACTAATATGGTATAATTTCACTGGAAATTTTTAATTTTTATATATGTAAAAATTAATAAAATCATGAAAATTTCATAATTTTCATTTAATTTATGCGTATTATGTAATACCTAATTTGATTTAAGTGTGAAAATATAAAATTCATGTGGATATTGTATAATGTTTTTAATGATAAAATCGTTCATTCAAAATATATGGAAAATCATTTATAAAATACTTAGATATAGCGTGCGTACACTATATTTAATACGAACAATAATAATAAATATATTTTTCATAATTTTCATTATGATTAGTGTGGGAATATATTTAAATTTACGTGATTCTTCTACCTCATTATCAAAATACTCTGCATTAATTCTAGATCTTTCTGGTATTATTGTAGATAAACCAGTGACATACAGTAAATTTCAAAAATTCAGTCAACATTTATTAAATACAAATAAATCAAATGCTAAAGAAAACTCGCTATTTGATATTATTAATATATTACGTCAAGCCAAAAATGATCCACATATAACTGGATTGATATTATCATTAAAAAACTTTTATGGAAGCAATCAAACATCATTAGAATATATTGGTAAAGCATTACGTGAATTCAAAGAATCTGGCAAACCAATTTATGCTATTTCTGATTATTACAATCAATCACAGTATTTGCTCGCTAGTTATTCCAATAAAATTTATCTCACACCACATGGATTTGTAGATTTACGAGGAATTTCCACCAACAAGTTATATTATAAATCTCTATTAGATAATTTAAAAATTAATACTCATATTTTTAGAGTAGGTACATATAAATCTGCCGTTGAACCATTTATTCAAGATCAAATGTCTGATCATGTACGACATGAAGAAACAAAATTGGTAAATCGCTTATGGGATCAATATTTAAAAATAATATCTATTAATCGTAATACAACAACACAAGCAATTTTTCCAGGCATTAACAATATGCTAAATGAATTGCATCAAATGCAAGGCGATACTGCAGCTTATGCACTCAAAAATAAATGGATCGATGAAATCGCATCCCATTTTGTTATAGAAAATACGATGAAAGAAATATTTGGATCTAATAAACAAGGCACTTCGTTTAATGCAATTAGCATGTATGATTATAATCTTGTAGCTCCTACAAAACAAGATAACCAAATAGCAATAATATGTATTAATGGCCCTATTGTGGATGGACCTGATATACCAGGTTCAATTGGTGGTGATACTATAGCACATAAAATTCGCAGCGCTCGGTTTGATCCTAAAATAAAAGCAATAGTACTTCGTGTCAATAGCCCCGGTGGAAGCGTAAATGCTTCTGAATTAATTCGATTAGAATTAATAGCTTTCAGAGATTCTGGTAAACCAGTAGTGGTTTCTATGGGTAGCATAGCAGCATCTGGCGGATATTGGATATCAACTCCAGCCAATGTTATTATTGCAAGTAACAGTACTATTACAGGTTCTATCGGTATATTTGGTATTATTAATACATTTGAAAAATCTCTTGACACCATCGGTATTCATAGTGATGGAATAAATACATCCCCTATATCAAATATTTCAATAACTACCCCGCTACCTACTGAATATATAAACATGATGCAACTTTATGTAGATACCAGCTATCATTATTTTATTAACACTGTGGCTGAATCTCGCTGTAAAACTACAGAAGATATCCATAAAATTGCTCAAGGCCATGTATGGCTTGGTTATGATGCAATAAAAAATGGATTAATTGACAATATAGGAGATTTAGATGACGCAATAAATAAAGCTATCGAACTAGCTCACTTAAAAGAATATCAACTAAATTGGTACGAAAATAAAATAAATTGGATAGATATTTTAATACAACAAACTAATAAAGTTATTCACACTATAATTATAAATTTATTAAATCATTATGTTTCATTAATTAATTTTAATAATAATATAAAAATAAATAACCTCAACATCCCGCAATTTTCATGGAATGATCCAAAAAATTGCTATGCTCTTGATTTAAATTATTTAGAACAATTATAATATATAATAAAAATTTTATTTACATACTTATAGAATTACAAAATGATGATTCAATCACAAAAAATTACATTAATAAATTCATTTAACTTTAATACTTATAAAAAACGTAATCTAAAAATATATTTATATTATTAGATCATAATAAATTACAAAATACACGTAACTATCAAAAATTAAATATATTACATATTAGTGATATGATAATATCACTAATATGTAATATATGAAATATCAAAAAATTAAATACGCATATTACTTTTAAGTTATTAAAATAATTCTTATTGAGAGTTCGATACATAAAACAATATTCCATGTCTGCATTTAAAATGTACAACATAACATATAATCACAATTAAAACAGGAGCATATAATATATGGCTATTAAAATAGGTATTAATGGATTTGGTAGAATTGGTCGCGTTATTTTTAGAACTGTACAAGACAGAAAAGATGCAGATGTTGTCGCCATTAATGATTTGCTCGATATTGAACATATCGCATATATGTTGAAATATGATTCAACTCATGGACGATTTAAAGGAACAATTAGTGTGCATGGTGATCATCTAGTCATTAATGATAAAGTTGTGCACTACACTTCAAAAAAGGATCCAAAAAATTTATATTGGGGAAATTTTGATATTGATGTTGTTACTGAATCTACAGGAATGTTTTTAACTAAAGAAAAAGCTCATGGACATATCTTCTCTGGAGCACGTAAAGTAGTATTAACAGCCCCATCAAAAGATGATACACCAATGTTTGTTATGGGAGTTAATAACCATCACTACAATGGAGAAAAAATAGTATCTAATGCGTCTTGCACTACTAATTGTTTAGCTCCATTAGCTAAAGTTATTAATGACAATTTTGGCATCATTGAAGGTATAATGACTACTGTTCATGCTACCACCGCTACTCAAAAAACTGTCGATTCTCCAATACATAATGATTGGAGAAGTGGACGTGGTGCCTACCAAAATATTATTCCATCTTCTACTGGAGCTACACGAGCATTAGGAAAAGTTATTAAAGAGCTAGATGGTAAATTAACTGGAATATCATTCCGAGTCCCTATTCCAAATGTTTCTGTTATTGACTTTACCGTTCGTTTAGAAAAATCCGCCTCTTATAAAAATATTTGTGATGTTATTAAAAACGCTGCTCACGGAAATTTAAAAGGAATTATAGGATATACTGATGAAAAAGTAGTATCTAGCGATTTTAACGGAGAAAAATTAATCTCTATTTTCGACGCACAAGCAAGCATCTTACTAAATAATCATTTTGCTAAACTAATATCTTGGTATGATAATGAAACAGGCTACTCTGACAAAGTAATTGATTTAAGTGTATATATTGCAAAACATAAATAATATTATCCGATAAACATTTCAACCTATTACATAGGTAGTCTCATTAATGATTAGAATCAAATAAAAACAGTTTAATGACTGTCAAATAAGAGATGTTATCTCTGCAACATTCTCAAATAACATCTCTTATCAATTAAATATTTGAAATATAAATAAGAATTAATAAAATGTGAAAACTATAAAAATTTTATTAATTCATATTATGAAACATACAATATGATCATTTACACGTTTATAAATCTAAACTATCCAATTAATCCTGATTGGAAAGATTATAAATATTAATATTTTAATACTATTGGCCACAAATAAATGTAAATTAAATTATTGTACTTGTCTCATTGTTTCTAATTTGATAGTCTTATCAAGATTTAAATGTATACATAATTACACATATATCATGTGCAATAACTTTAATACACAAAAGATTTGATGATATCAAATTTTTTATTTTTTAAAAAATATTAAAATACATCAATCTAAATTGTTTTAATTTTAGGTAATTATTTATGTTGAATTTTTTAAATATTTGCTCTAAAACTAGAAAAAGCTGGGTTTTGTTAATATTTACCGTTGTTATTTTAGAGTTAATAGCCTTATATTTACAACACATTGTGTTAATAAAACCTTGCGTATTATGTGTTTACCAAAGATGCGCTTTATGTGGCATAGGAATTGCTGGATTGGTTGGAACAATTGCTCCATTTACTCCTTTAAGATTTTTTTCTATCCCAATTTGGATATACAGCGCTTGGAAAGGATTGTTGCTAGCTAAAGAATATACTGATATTCAATTACATCCATCCCCATTTTTAATGTGTGATTTGTTTGTACAATTTCCTCATTGGTTACCTTTAAATAAGTGGTGGCCTAGTATGTTTGATGCTGATGGTAATTGCGCTGAATATAAATGGTACTTTTTATCGTTAGAAATATCTCAGTGGATGCTTATAATTTTTGCTAACTACTTAATAATAGCGATACTCGTATCGCTATCACAAATTATTGATCTCCAAAAATATAATAATAAATAGAATATAAATAAAATTCATACCAATTTTTGCATTTAAGAACATGTATTACTTATTTATACATAAAACACAAAATTATGTATTATCATCAATCTTTATTGAGGTCACCTACTACCTTAATTGTGTGCGTACTGAGAAATCATCAATATAAAATATACTGACTGATTCTAGCATATATTTACTCAAAAAATATTGTTTAATAAAACCAACCCAAATGTATATTGCTCTACATAATATACACTTTTGAAATAATATTATTATCAGTATTTCTTATTGTTTTAAAACTTTTATAAAGTGTATATATTACATTAATATCTAAAATTTTAAAAAGTAAAAATTATGTTACCAATATACTATGACAATATATTAGCCTTAATTTCATGTTAACAAAAAATATAGTTATCCTGATAATTTATAAAAATAAACAATCATTAATATCGTACAATTTTAAATATGTCATATTTACTACACCGATAAAATACATTATACTACGGTAGTTATTTAACTATGTATGGTCATTAATTAATTTTTATTGATATGTCATCATTTCACCTATTCTACTATAGGCGCGATAGTATTCTATAATTTAAAAAATAAAAATTAATATATATAAATCATAAAACGAATAATAAATAAATATACGTTCGTACAAATAATCATGTTGCATATAGGTATATGCATGTGTATCTAAATTGTGAAAGATCAATGTGTCTATTAGTATAAAAGGGAGTAATTTTACATTATTGGTGATACATGTCTATAGTACGTGTATAGGGGTAGTTCGTCGATCATTAGAAGAAAAAATAAAAAAAGCTCCCTTTTTTTTATTAAAAAACACCCCAGTTGTTATAAATGTTGGTAATCTTAATTATTGTAACAATTGGGATGCTCTGTGTCGAACAATATCTGATGCTGGATTATTTATAGTTGGAGTATGCTGTTGTCATGATAACAAATTAAAAGAAATAATAATTCGTAGTGGAATACCTATTCTTACTCAAGGAACTTCTATAAGATATAAATATTGTTCAGAATGCTTACAAAAAAAAATTCCAATAATCTCTAAAACACAATTAATCAATACACCAATACGTTCTGGACAAAAAATATACGCTCGCAACAGAGATTTAATTGTTATTGCAAATGTTAATGCTGGAGCTGAAATTATTGCCGACGGAAATATCCATATTTATGGTACGATGAGAGGAAGGGTATTAGCCGGTGCATCTGGTAGTAAAGAATCCCAAATTTTTTGTACTCGTTTATCTCCTGAACTAGTATCTATTGGAGGGCGTTATTGGCTAAGCGATCAAATTCCAAAAGAATTTTCAGGTAAATCGGTAAGACTTAGTTTAAAAGACGATATGCTTATCATTCAAAATTTATAATGTATTCTGCGATAAGGATTTGTTTATGACGCGAATAATAGTTATTACTTCAGGAAAAGGAGGAGTAGGTAAAACAACATCAAGCGCAGCTCTCGCTACTGGACTAGCACGTAAAGGTAAAAAAACTGCTGTCATTGATTTCGATATTGGATTGCGTAATCTCGATTTAATCATGGGATGCGAACGTAGAGTAGTGTATGATTTTATTAATGTCATCCAAGGTGAAGCCACTTTACATCAAGCATTAATTAAAGATAAACACACTGATTATTTATATATTCTACCTGCTTCACAAACACGCGATAAAAATTCTTTAACTCGGGTTGGAGTAGAAAAAATATTAAATAATCTTAATAAAATGAACTTTGAATTTATAATATGTGATTCTCCTGCAGGTATTGATAGCGGAGCTGTAACAGCTCTATATTTTGCAGACGAAGCCATTGTTACTACCAATCCAGAAATTTCATCAGTACATGACTCAGATCGCATACTAGGTATTTTAGCATCTCAGTCTAAACGTTCTGAAAATGGTATAGACACAATCAAAGAACACCTATTACTAACTCGATATAATCCTAGCCGCGTTCGACGAGGAGATATGCTTAGTTTAGAAGATGTAATAGAGATATTAAGAATTCCTGTATTAGGTGTTATACCAGAAGATAAATCAGTATTAAAAGCATCTAATCAAGGTGAACCAATTATTTTGGATTCAAAATCGCACGCAGGACAAGCCTATTCAGATACAGTAGATCGTTTGTTAGGCAACCCATGTCCTTTACGCTTTATTGAAGAAAAAAAACTCAATTTTTTTAAACGATTTTTCAAGAGATAATACTATCATGGTATTAGTAAATTTCTTTTTTTTTAAAAAAAAAACACCGGCCAACATCGCTAAAAAAAGACTACAAGAAATTATTTCTGAACATAACATTAGAAATAATTTTACTCCATATTTTTTACCTCAATTAAAAAAAGATTTAGTCCAAACAATAAGTAAATATATACATAATCCACGCATACTTTCAATCCAATTAGAAAAAAAAGACAACAATACATCTATTTTAAAATGTAAGATAATTTTTTTTAATGAAGAAACACAATAAATCGTACAATTAATTCCAATTTTCAATTAAAAAAATTTATCGATACTATTGAACAACAATGTTCTGTCGGTATAAAAGAAGATTACATTGACATATAAAAAAATAAAATTACAACAACTTTGTTATATCTCCTTATTTTATTTAATCAATATCCAATAAAAAATTTTTATTGCAAAAATCCAAATTACAGTAAAAAATGAAAAATACAACCACACATTAATATTGTAAAACAATTCTATAAATAATCATATTGCAATGCTAAAATATAATAAATATATATACTCTTACGTAAAAAATTATTAAAATATGCGACGTCTAACATTATTATTATCATTGATAACCATTATTAAAAACTAGATATCATTTTTTCTTTACAACTACTACATTACGCAAATAAACAGGTTGCGCCTGATTTGGATTAATAAATATTTTATTTCTCCAACTACATATACCTAAAGGCAACATGTCCTGTGCTTCGGGTGACATGACACTTTTCTTTAAATCAATCCCACCAGGCATTCTTATGCATTTCAACATTAGATAGTTATTCCAACCTGTTCCTACAAGAGCCCAGTTACCCTGTATCTTCTGGGAACCATAATATATTAATTTTTTTGCAATTATTTCCGGATTTGTAACAGACTCATTGTCACTACGTACCCAACAACTATCGTCGCTCATTCGATAATAACGAGCCCAATACAACTCACCCATACGCGCATCAATAGTGGATATAACTTGTTTAACAGAAAAAATACGCCAAGCCCCTTGCGCTAGTACTTCCAAAGAAGATACCTCTACTAACGGTAAATCTGCTCCTAACGCTAAGCCTTGTGCGACGCTTATCCCAATACGTATCCCCGCAAAACTACCCGGTCCTCTATTAAATACAATACAATCCAAAGATTGTAAGGTAACACCTGCGTCTATTAATAATTGATTAATCATAGGTAATATATTTTCTGAATGACTCCTTGGAGCTATAATTTTGTGATCATATATGCTATGATTGATCATTACAGCAACAGAACACAATTCAGTGCTAGTATCAAAAGCCAAAATTCGAGTAGACATATCACGTAAATAAAAATGAAATTGTATAAAAATAAAATTATAAATGTATTGCATATATTATATTTTACTTATAGTAAAATATAAAATTTTACTAAACCAACTAAAATGATTAAAACTAGAAATTATACTAATATTTTAATCATATCGATGATATAATGATCAAGTATTTTAGCGCAACAATATAGATATGCTAATCATGTAATTTTTGAAGTATTCTAAAATAAAATACATATACAATAATTAAATCTGATACGTGCAACAACATAAATTTTAAATATTCTTCATTTTCTAAAAATAATAACAATCAAATGTTATATACATAATCAATATACATTCTTAAAATCATAAAGGAAACGTCTGTTTTAAATGGGCATGCATCTTATAGAATTACCCTATCATCCTTATACTATACTGAATCTTTTTGATCCTTTATCTAATACACCATGGTCTATGTTATTGTATTCTGGGCATAATAATAAACACCCAGATAGTCGTTTTGATATATTAGTTACTGATCCAGCGCTGACGTTAATAACGCACAACAATATCACTACAATTTCTGATAATAAAAATCATCAAATTGATAATACAGACCCATTTATCTTATTAAAAAAATATACTCATATCATGAGTATGAAACCAGAAAATAATTGTCAATTACCATTTCAAGGTGGATTTTTAGGTGTATTTGGATATGATCTCGCAAGATATATTGAATCACTGCCAAAATTAGCAGAACAAGACCTTTCATTCCCAGATATGGCAATAGGTTTGTATCGCTGGGCGATCATTGCAGATCATAAACTTGGTAAAAATTATCTTGTTACTCACGATAATCCCAATCAAATATTAACCTGGGTATATAAACAACAACATATATATAAGAAGAATCATGTTTCTAATGCATCATTTAATCTCGTACAACCATGGCAAAGTAACATTAGTCGAGCCGAATATGCACAAAAATTCCATACTATCCAAAAACATATAATTTCAGGAAATTGCTATCAAGTATGTCTTTCGCAACGTTTCTCTGCTCCATATATAGGAGATGAATGGATAGCATTTCGTTATCTGTTACATTATAATCACGCACCTTTTTCAGCTTTTATTCGACTACCAAACAAATTAAGTATACTCAGTTTATCTCCAGAACGTTTTCTAAAGTTACATAATACAAAAATTAAAACTCAACCTATTAAAGGTACATTGCCTAGATTAAAAAACGCACAAGATGATTATCACCAAATTATCAAATTATCTAAATCCACAAAAAATCAATCAGAAAATTTAATGATTGTTGATTTATTAAGAAATGATATTGGAAGAGTAGCTGTTCCGGGCAGTATTCATGTGTCCAAATTATTTGATATTCGATCATTTCCAGGGGTACATCATATGATCAGTACCATTACAGGAGAACTTTCTAATAATTTTTCTGCTTGTGATTTATTACGCGCATGTTTTCCAGGAGGATCTATAATTGGAGCCCCCAAAGTTCAAGTTATGCAATTAATTGAACAACTTGAACCACAACGTCGGCACGTTTGGTCTGGAAGTATTGGATATTTAAGTTGTTGTGGTAATATGGATACCAATATTGCTATCAGAACAATGTTAGCTGAAAGACAATATTTGTTTTGTTCAGTAGGGAGCGGTATTATTTTCGAAAGCGATGAAGAAGTAGAATATCAAGAAATGCAAGACAAAATCTCTACTTTATTGCTACCGTTACTAAAAAAATTTTATTTAAAATAACTACTTTAAATCAACAATTTTATAGTATTACACATACATATATACACATTAATAATACTATTTATTAATGTGTATCATTAAAAAATAAAAGGCATTCTATTTCTACTAATTCAATGCGATACTCTATCATTTTTCGAATTATAAAACGCCATCTATTAATTGTTAACACATCGCCCTCTTTTGGTATACGGTCACAACGGGATAATAACAGACCAGCTAAAGAAGCTACGTGATCACAAACATGCACCAAATCATGAGCCTGTAACGCCTGTTGTAATGCATGTAGATCCATACTACCTTTTGCTAACCAACCTGTCCCATTATTAATTATTTCAATTTCTGGTGTTTCATCTTCATCAGGAAATTCACCAGCTATAGCTTCTAATACATCCAAAGGGGTTATTAATCCTTGAATAATACCAAATTCATTAGATACAACAACCATACTTCCTTTTGCACGCCGCAATTCTTTTAATAAATTTAAGACATCCAAAGTTTCTGGAACTACAATGGGCAAATTTTCTGAAGCATGTGTTTCTAACTGCTCTCCATTAGCAATAGCTGCCATTAAATCTTTAGCACGAACAATGCCTATTAATTGATCCAATTCACCGTTACATACTGGAAACATATTATGAGGAGTATTCATTAACGTAGAATATAACTCTTGCACTGATTTTTGAGAATCTAACCACGAAATTTCATTTCTAGGAGTCATTATACTTCGTAAGGTACGTGAAGCTAACGATAATACTCCAGTAATCATATGGCGCTCCTCTTCAGCAAAATGTGTTTTTGATAAAAGAACTGAAGAATTTTTCTCTGTATCAAAGTTCCATTGAGCTGTATTACCCATTAACCTCATAATCGCCTCTGCTGTGCGTTCACGCATTGATTTGGTTGATTGACCCTTCATGGAATTACAGTGAGCAATTTGATTAAATAATTCAATTAATACCGAAAATCCAATAGCAACATATAAATAACCTTTTGGTATATAAAATCCAATTCCCTCTGCAATTAAACTCAAACCAATAATTAATAAAAAACTTAAACATAAAACTACTACAGTCTGATGACTATTAATGAAATTAGTTAATAAACGAGATGATAGCGACATTATTACTACTGCTATAACAACTGCTATTATCATTATTGTCAAATTCTCTACTGTACCAACAGCCGTTATTACTGCATCGAGAGAAAAAATAGCATCAAAAACTACAATTTGTATTACTACTACCCAAAAACTAGCATATCCACGACTAGCGTGATTATGTACTTTATGTTCTAATTGTTGATGTAATTCAGTAGTTGCTTTAAACAAAAGAAACATGCCGCCAAATAATAAAATTAAATCTCTACCAGAAAATGAAAAAGTAGCAATTTTGCACAATGGTTTTGTAAGGGTAACAAACCATGAAATCAAAGATAATAATGCGATACGCATTATTAATGCTAATGTTAACCCAATAATACATGCGCGTTCACGTTGTTTTTTTGGAAGTTTGTCTGTTAAAATAGCAATAAAAACCAAATTATCGACGCCAAGTACAATTTCTAAAATTACTAAAGTTAAGAATCCTATCCACATGGATATGTCTGTTAAAAATTCCATGATAATCTCCATTGAACATTAGATAGCAAATCGTCTCATGGCATATTTATATTAAACATATTAAAATATCTGATTACATAATGAAGTTGTCAGCAATAAATTAAACCCGATCAAAATACAAGTTTGTGTAGAGGAGAGTGTTGATAAAAATTAAAAATATATTATGTATGACCATAAATTATGTGGATATCACTTACATAATAAGACCATTTTTATGGGATAACATAAAATATCTCTTCAAATTATTGAAAATAAATACTTTAATATTAAGGATAATGTATCATTATGACAAAAAAGACAGTATAATATACTCGTTTATTTTTTGCAGTACATTAAGTTTATTTTAATTCTGTATTGTCTACTAGCTGAAACAAAAAATCAGAAAATAATTTAAACTGTTATAGTGATACAATTTTTACTTTTACATATCAAAACAATGTTAACCTATATACGATAACATTAAAAACAATTCCTTATTGTTTTAAAAATTAAAATAATAAGGAATTGTTAAAAACACACAAAAGAGGGAAAAGTAGTGACTATTGCTATAATATTAGGAGCCCATGGTTCTGTATCTAAAAAATTGATTGAAACCACTGAAATGATCATAGGAAAACAACAAAATGTTGCATGGGTTGATCTATTGCCCGAAGAAAATACTAAAATATTAATTGAAAAATATCATGCACATCTATCAAATCTTAACAAAAGCGCAGGGGTATTATTTTTGGTGGATACTTGGGGGGGGAGCCCATTTAATGCCGCTCATGATATCGTGTTAAATAAAGAAAAATACGATATTGTTACAGGCATGAACATCCCTATGTTAATAGAAGTTTTCATGGAACGCGACAATGTCCATTCCTTTCAAGAACTAATACAAATAGCATTAAAATCGGGTAATGAAAGCATAAAATCAGTAAAATATTCATTAACTAACAACCATTTATATGATGAAAAAGATATTACTAAACACACTGCTGCACCTAAATTATCAGATAAAAATAACAAAAATCATATGATCATTTGCTTGGCACGTATTGACGATAGATTGATTCATGGACAAGTAGTAACTTGTTGGGCTAAAGAATACAATATTAAACGTATTATAGTAGTAAACGACGAAGTATCTAAAGATATGATCCGAAAAACTTTACTTACTCAAGTAAGTCCTCCTGGAATAACTGCTCATGTTTTAGATATCAATAAAACTATACGCGTATACAATAATCCTAAATATGCCGGAGATAAAGTTATAATGTTATTCACTAATCCTACAGATGTTTTACGTCTTTTTGAAGGTGGCGTGCCTATTAATTCCGTAAATATTGGGGGCATGGCTTTTTATAAAGATAAAAAACAAATAAATAATGCTATATCAGTAAATAACACAGATATTGAAGCTTTTAAAAAACTAGATCAATATGGCATTGAATTAGAAGTACGTAAAGTGCCATCAGATCCATCATTAAAAATGATGCAATTAATAAAAAAAATAAATAATTCCTAATTAATTAAATATACAATTTTATTTAATAAATTCATGTAAACACTATATTTTATTTTCATATATTCAGGAAATGAGATGGAAATTAACACACTTCAAATTATTTTATTGTTTATTACGTCTTGTATTATCGGAATGGGCTCGATACTTGACGAATTTCAATGTCATAGACCGTTAATAGCATGTACTCTAACTGGATTAATTTTAGGAGATATAAAAACTGGAATCATTATTGGAGGCACGCTAGAAATGATAGCACTAGGATGGATGAATATAGGAGCTGCCGTAGCACCCGATACTGCTTTAGCTTCAATTATCTCTACTATTTTGGTCATTATGGGGCAACAATCCATCGGATCAGGAATCGCTTTAGCAATTCCATTAGCCGCTACCGGACAAGTATTAACCATTATTGTGCGCACTATTACTGTAGCATTTCAACACGCCGCTGATAAAGCAGCTGAACACTGTAACATAAGAATTTTAAGTTGGATTCATATTACAGCTCTCATGTTACAAGCTATGCGAGTTTCAATTCCAGCTACTATTGTTGGAGTTTCTGTTGGAACTGAAACGGTACACTCTATGCTCCATGCTATTCCAGAAGTGATAACTAACGGTTTAAATATTGCTGGAGGTATTATTGTTGTAGTTGGTTATGCTATGGTTATAAATATGATGCGCACCGGATATTTAATGCCATTTTTTTATTTAGGATTTGTTATTACAGCCTTTACCGATTTCAATTTAGTCGCATTGGGTATCATTGGTATAATTATGGCCATCCTATACATTCAATTATCTCCACGTTATAATCAAGTTAAAAATCAAAATCTTTCTAACCCAACTGTTCAATCCGCAAGTAAACTTGATGATGAACTAGATTAATAAGACTAGATTAATAGGTAATCATAATGATTAATAATCCTCAAAAAATCTACACTAAAACAAAAACAATAAAATTAAAGAAAAATGATATACGTGCAGTTTTTATTCGTTCTAATATTTTTCAAGGATCTTGGAATTTTGAACGTATGCAAGCATTAGGATTTTGTTTTTCTATGATTCCAGTAATCCGACGTTTATACCCAAAAAATAGCAAAGATCAAAAAGAGGCAATTAAACGACATTTAGAATTTTTTAATACACACCCATATGTTGCTGCGCCTATATTAGGAGTCACTATGGCCATGGAGGAACAAAAAGCTAATGGTGCTACTACTATAAATAATGCTTCTATCAATGGTTTAAAAGTAGGACTAATGGGGCCTTTGGCTGGAGTAGGTGATCCGATATTTTGGGGAACTGCTAGACCAGTATTTGCTGCTCTAGGAGCAGGAATCGCTATAGGGGGGAATTTACTAGGTCCGTGTCTATTTTTTATTTTATTCAACACAGCTAGACTAGCTACTCGTTATTATGGCATTACATATGGTTATAAAAAAGGAATCAGCATTGTTAATGATATGGAAGGAGGGGTTTTGCAAAAATTGACAGAAGGTTCTTCAATTTTAGGTTTATTTGTTATGGGAGCATTAGTTAACAAATGGACACATGTAAACATACCATGCGTACTGTCTAAAATTACTGATAATGATGGGAATACAGTAGTCACAACTATACAAAATATTTTAGATCAGCTCATGCCTGGATTCGTTCCTTTATTATTAACGTTTGCTTGCATGTGGTTACTGAATAAGAAAGTAAATGCACTATGGATTATTATAGGATTTTTTGGGATCGGAATTGTTGGATACTGGACAGGATTATTAGGTCTTTAAACAAGAAAGTTAGAGCTACAAAAAAATAAGAGAACCTAAGAAGTAAAAATATTATTTAATATTAATAAAAGGTTCTCTTATTTTTTTGTAGCTCTAACACACTATCACAGCAGTAACCATCATCCATTATTTTAAGATCTTTACCAAAATTACTAAATTAACACATTAGTACCGCATCTTATCTTATGTACCTATACACATTCTTAAACTTTAAAAAAGTACTATGTATTTCACATCAACAGTAAATTTGTACTATGATACTCGCTGTTTTTTCAAAATACCCTTATTTTATACAAATACACACACATTAATCATCATATATCATAAAGCCGTCACGTTTACAGCAGATGGACCTTTGTGTCCATCTTGAATTTCAAATTCTACGCTTTGTCCTTCAGACAAAGTCTTAAATCCATTTCCTTGAATAGCAGAAAAATGTACAAATACATCTTTACTACCATCTGACGGTGTAATAAAACCAAAACCTTTAGATTCATTAAACCATTTTACTTGACCTTTAATTTTTGCCATCTTACGTATTTCCTTTAGAGTGTTTACATTTGCCGTAACAGCGATTAAAAGACAAACCAGAGTTATTATTCTCGTGAAACATTCAAATAAGAGGAAATTATATTATTCATACATAACACTTCTTTACTGAAGTTATCAAAATACTACTTATATACGGAAGCATATCTCGGTTTACCTGACATTTGATCACTTAATCATAGGATTAAGTGATCCTACTAATAATATATAAAAATCTTTCATTCATATTTTCACTATCATCATTGATGAAAATAATGCAAAGACATACTGAAGTAATGCTGCAATTCAACGCACTCACTATGTAAACCAATTTATTCAATTAATCATAATATCTAAAAATTTTTACATATAAATACAGAACTACTCTACACTACTATTTCTATCATATAAAAGCTAAAAACAAAACAAATTTTTTCGTTATTTTAGAACATAATGAAATTAAAATAAAAATTTCTATAAAAACATTGTGTTCACGCTAAATGCTACGGATAAGATAGCATTTATTTTTTACTTTGTAAATCATACGACACATAACCCTTTACATAAACTCATAAAAACAATCATTTTCATCTTTAATCAAAGTTATTTATTTAAAAAAATAAGACGACTTATTCAAATAAGTACCATGTTGTAATGCTTCTATCCTCTTATCTAAAGAAGGATGAGATGCGAATAAATCACTTAATATACTTTTTTTTACACTATTAATATACAAAGTAGTAATATTATTAGACATGTTAAGTGTATGACTATATTTTAATTCTTGTAAGGCAGTAATAACATTTCTGCATCCTACTAATTTAGCGGCACCAGCATCCGCGTAAAATTCACGATGACGAGAAAACCAAAACACGATGATGCTAGCAAACATACCGAACAAAACTTCTAAAATCGTTGATACAATAATATACACTATAGAATTATTTATATCACAATGATTACTGCTACGGATATCAAGCTGCTCATCATTTTGGTCATTTATAAACGAAGTCCAATAAAAGATCATCGCGGTAAGACTACGCGATACAAAAATCACAAAAGTATTAATTATACCTTGAATAAGAGTCATAGTAATCATATCTCCGGAAGCGATATGATTCATTTCATGAGCAACAACAGCCTCAATTGACTCTTGATTCATATTTTTCAAGAGACCAGTACTAACGGCTATTAATGCCGAATTTCTTCTTGCTCCCGTAGCAAAAGCATTCATATCTATAGAATCGTAAATAGCCAACTGTGGCGGAACAATATCTAATTGCTTAGCCTGACCATGTATTATTTTCAATAATAAATGTTCTACATCATTAGATGCTTGACTAATGATCAAACCATTAACTGCAGATAAAGCTATAGATTTAGATAATAATAGCGAAATAAACGCTCCTCCGAAACCAAATATTCCAGCCATTCTCATTAATTCAAATGTAGTAGAAGACCAACATCCCAGTAAGCTCAATATACTACCAAATAATATCATTACTGATAAATTAGTAATTAAAAATAATATAATACGCATCATAAAAACCATCTTCCTTTTTACTAAAAAACCTAAATATTTAAACAATATCTAGTGATATAGATAATTTCAATTTTTAAGAATCTTTTATGTACAATAAAAACATTTCTATATTAATGTTTTAAACAATTAAAAACGTCTAATTATTACAAATATCTTTTTTCAAAAATAAAAAAATTTTAAACTTCTATTAATTAGAATAAACAAATTAATGATCACTATAATATATGAAATCATTACGTATAAAATTTATATTCATTCCAAAAACGACCATCTTTAGCAATCATAGTTACAGAATCTGTAGGGCCCCAAGTACCAGCTTGATAAAGCTTAGGGGCATTATTTTCCAATTCCCAAGCTTGCACAATAGAATCAACCCATTTCCAAGCACCTTCTATTTCATCACAACGAACAAATAATGCTTGGATACCGCGCATAGTCTCTAACAATAATCGTTCATATGCATCGACTACATGTTCTGGACAAAAATCTTTATAAAAACTTAAATTTAATTTGGTAGTATGTAATTGATGTTTATGGCCTAATCCGGGTACTTTATTCAAAATCTGAATATCTATCCCTTCGTCTGGCTGTAATCGAATAGTCAACTTATTGTTAGGCAAGTCTTTATACGAATCAGGAAATAAATTAATCATTGGTTTTTTAAAAAAAATTACAATTTCAGAACATTTAATTGGTAACCTTTTCCCAGTACGTAGATAAAATGGAACACCAGTCCAACGCCAATCATCTATGTTGACACAAATAGATACAAATGTTTCAGTATTGCTGCTTTTATTAGCCCCTTCTTCTTCTAAATAACCAGGCACTGGTTTCCCTTGAATAAAACCAGCCGTATATTGTCCGCGCACCGTAACATCATGTACATTATTACAACTAATTTTCCTCAACGAATGAAGCACTTTAACTTTTTCATCTCGAATACAATCAGCGCTTAAATCAGTTGGGGGTGACATAGCTATGATAGTCAAAATCTGTAATAAATGACTTTGTATCATATCACGCATTTGCCCTACCGAATCAAAATATTTCCAACGACCTTCAATACCTACTTCTTCCGCCACAGTGATCTGCACGTGATCAATAGTATTATTATCCCAATTTGAAGAAAATAAATAATTTGCAAAACGCAATGCCAATAAGTTCAAAACTGTTTCTTTTCCTAAATAATGATCAATGCGATAAATTTGCTTTTCCTCAAAATATTCTGATATCTGCGCATTAATAATACGAGCAGAAGCTAAATTAGTACCCAACGGTTTTTCTATAACTACACGATTTGATTTTTTATTTAATCCAATGGTGCTTAACCCTTTACATATAACACCAAACGTATCAGGAGGCATAGCAAGATAATTTACTGTCTCTATGTCTATGCTTTTTAGCTTATCTAACAACAAAACGAATCGTTCAGTTTGATATACATCTAAATTACAAAAATCAAGTCGTGCTCTAAACACATGCCATAGCGATTCATCAATGGGATCTGGCATAAATGTTTTTAAAGCAACATATACAACTTCAATATACATAACAAGATTCCACTCTGCACGGCCTACTCCTATAATACGTGTGTCGGGATGAATAGCGCCTATTTTTTCTAATTGATATAATGATGGAAACAGTTTTCTGCGTGCCAAATCACCTTTTGCTCCAAAAATAATTAAATTACATGCTTGAGTGATAGATGTTAATCTCATATTTATTCTCTGATATGTTAAATGAATATAAGTTTCTAATATTCATCATATATAGGTAGGTTATATAACAATACAAACTTGTTATATTTAATCAAAACACAATAATAAGTAGCCTAATTAAATTTGAGTTTATAAAAATAACAACCCGTAAGAAATTAGACATTATTTATAATATTGATTATTAATTGTCTTTATATTTTCACAATGTTTTTAACACATTTTTATATTTTTTAAGATATATCATCAAACTACATATCCAAAAAATTAATATGCCTAAAGATTAATAAAATATATAATAATACATATTTTGCAATAACTGAATTAACGTATCATAAGTTTGTTCATAATTGAATAGTTTATTTTATATTAAAAAATCCTATCTACCACAACTGTAACTATCTATGTGTTTATTTAATCGATAGATTATCATTAATATTTATAATCTTAGATGCTATTACATTAATGTTGCTAATATTTCCAAAAAATTTAATTAATTATTTTATAAATATCAAGAACAAATATTCTATTTATAATATATATACTGTCATATAGTATATTAAAATTTAATATAAAATAAACATAAATTATAACATAAATAACATAATTAATGATCGCCATTCTTTAATATTGATTATTTAAATTTAAGTCGCATAAGGAACTATTATTATGTCTCAACAATTGAGAAGAACTAAAATTATCGCTACTTTAGGTCCTGCTACAGATAAAGGTAACAATCTTGAAAAAATAATTATCTCAGGAGCAAATATCGTACGACTAAATTTTTCTCATGGAAAAACACAAGAACACTTTTTCCGAGCAGAAAAAGTACGCGAAATCGCTTCCAAACTAAGTATATATATTGCTATTCTTGGAGATTTACAAGGCCCTAAAATCCGTATCTCAACTTTTCAAGGAAACAAAATATATTTAAAATCTGGAGATAACTTTTTAATTGATGCCATGATGACAAACAATAATAAAGGTAATCACAAATGCGTAGGTGTTGATTACAAAGAACTCGATCAAGACGTGCACCCAGAAGATTTACTTCTATTAGATGATGGGAAAATTCAATTAAAAGTTATAAAAATCCATAACACTAAAATATATACTAAAGTAATTATTGGCGGTATGTTATACAACAATAAAGGCTTAAACAAATTAGGAGGAGGACTTTCAGCGAAAGTCTTAACAAACAAGGATAAAATTGATATTATCACCGCGGCTCAAATTGGAGTTGACTACCTAGCAATATCATTTCCTCGTAGCAGTATAGATTTAAATTGTGCACGAAAATTAATTGTCGATGCTGGTAGTCATGCAAAAATTATTTCTAAAATAGAACGCGCAGAAGTAGTTGCATCTGACGAAACAATAGATGATATCATTCACGCATCAGACGCAGTAATGGTAGCTCGAGGAGATTTAGGAGTAGAAATTGGAGAACCAGAACTAGTGGGTGTGCAAAAAAAAATAATACAAAGAGCACACGCTCTTAATCGAGCAGTCATTACCGCAACTCAAATGATGGAATCTATGATTCATAATTCTATGCCTACTCGCGCAGAAGTAATGGACGTAGCTAATGCAGTATTGGATGGTACTGACGCAGTTATGTTATCCGCTGAAACTGCTACAGGTCAATATCCATCTGAAACTGTAGCAGCTATGGCTAATGTATGTTTAGGTGCCGAAAAAATTTCAAAAATCAATTTTTTATCAGACATCAACCAAAAAAAAAAATTTGATGATATCGAAGAAGCTATCGCTATATCTGCAATGTATACTGCCAATCACCTAACAGGAGTAAGTGCTATTATCGTTTTGACTGAATTTGAACGTACTACGTTATTAATGTCTCGTATCAATTCAAAATTACCTATTTTTGCTTTATCCCAACACAAACACATCTTAAATATAGTTACTCTTTACAAAGGAGTTATCCCTATTTATTTTAATAGAACAGGGAATAACGTGATAGATGCCAAATATGCTAGTAATTTATTACGCGACAAAGGACTTCTTCTATCTGGTGAATTAGTAGTTGTGATACAAAATGATATATACAATAAATGTGATGTAATTAATATTAGTCACATTTTACAAGTAGAATAATTATCATTGATTGAAATATTTTTTTTGCAATTAAATAAAAAATTAATAATATCGTTATACATATAATATGTAATATTACTTAAAAACAAAACACGAATGCATGCGCATAAACTGTCTTAAAAAAAGAAACTAAATAAAAACTATATTGCTAAAAAATTATAAAATTAAACACATCTAATCAAAACGTAGTTGAGGAAGAATTTCTTTTACTTGATTTAAATATATCGTACGTTCATGTCCTAATAACTTCTCAAAATTCAATAATGTAGTGGTTAATGGGTTTACAGGGCGATGATTGATCCATATTTCAAAATGTAAATGAGGCCCTGTCGATCGACCTGTATTTCCAGATAGCGCTATGTTGTCACCTAATTTAACTCTTTGTCCAGGCTTAACTAATAACTTTTTTAAATGCATATATCGAGTTGTACAATGGCAATTATGCCTAATTGTCACATAATTACCAGCAATTTTACTATATGCGCTGACGATAACTTCTCCATCTCCTACAGATACAACAGGAGTACCTATTGGAACAGCAAAATCAACTCCAGAATGAGGGGATACTTGACCAGTCACAGGATTTAATCTATTTAAATTAAAATTAGAAGACACACGAAATGGTTTTAATGTAGGAAAGCGTATAAAATTACCCCCCAATCTCACAGCTTCACGATCATACAATTTACCGTTATTTGCGCGAAATACATAGTAATCTTTACCAGCAGTACACAATCTCGCTCCAAGTAATGTACTTTTAATACTATGATCAGCATTTATCATTATTGATATTAACACAGCAAATCTATCTCCCTGATGTAGTTTGTGAAAATCTAATTGATATCGTAATGCATTAGTTATATCTGTAATACAATTTTCCTCTATACCTAAAGAACGAGCGCTATCAATAAATGTTCCATTTAATGTACCTATAAATAAAATTGAAGGAGATAACCCGTCATTTAATTGATTTAAAAATCTAATAATTCCTTCTGTAAAACTAGTATCCATACGATTGTAGACACGAATTTCTTGCGGAAAAATATCCCAAACTAAGCATTGTAATTTTTTTTTTGTAATTATTATCCAAGAAAGTATTTGCCCCATTTTTATCTGTCTTAATATTGGATACTGTTGTAGCAAAAGAGTAATTTCAGAAGCATCGATACCATTGCTACTATATTTTATTAAAATTTTACTCAATATCTCATTCTGAGATACTGTATAGTTATACATGTTTATTTCTCTTGATGACTTATTAAAATACCAGTGTTTCTTTAAAATATTAGAACGAACCATCACATTATTGAAAAATTTTCCATTTTTCATAATTTCAAATTGATGAAACTCATGGTTCTTAATAAGAAATGCTTTGCTAGAATTTTTTTTATTTTTATTCAACGTGCATGAAATAAAAACTTCGCAAACCATTACAATCACAATCATTAACAGAAACAAAAATACCATTATAAAATAATGCTTATGCATATAACGATATAATAACTTAATAGAACTAACAATAATACTACGCACTAATTAATAGCCTATATTACGATCTCCAACAAAAAGAGAATCATTCTGACCAAAATTAAAAGAAATTATTACAGAAAATAATACAAATGACTTTAATTTTAACGCTGTCTCTCAATAAAACAATCACATTACTTATGTACCTTGTGACAAATAATTACATATAGTAATATCTATTGATTACTTTTATGTTTTAAAATATCTATAATGACCTCCTTAAATATTTTTACTAATACACAACCAATCTACCCACATAAATACTACAATATTAAACACTTCTACTTGATGACATAAATTAATCAGGCGCATCAGTCATTATATCCGCTGATGCCGTAGTTTTAGGAAACGCAATTACCTCCCGAATGCTCTTAGAACCAGTTAATAACATAGCTATCCGATCCAATCCAAATGCCAAACCAGCATGTGGAGGCGCTCCATATTTTAATGCATCCATGAAATACCCAAATTTTTTTTTCTGATCGTTTTGAGTAATACCTAAAATGTTAAATACCTCTTGTTGTATATCAAATGAATGAATACGTGCTGATCCACTACCAATCTCGCAACCATTAATCACCATATCATAAGCTTCTGAAGTTACTAATAACGGATCTTTCTTTAACATTTGAATGTCACAATTTTTTGGAGAAGTAAACATATGATGCATAGATATATATTCTCCATGACTGTTCTTTTTAAACATCGGGAAATCTATTACCCATAGAGGAGCCCAAGAATCTTTCTTGATTAAACAAAGATCATTACCTAATTTTAATCTTAAAGAACTTAACATTTTTGTGATAGATTGGTTTTTATTATCATTAAACCCAACAAACAAAATGTCATGACTGTTAATATTAGTTTTATTTAAAATAACATCTAAAGTTAAGTTATCTATAAAATTAGTGACTGATCCTTGAATCTCTTTTTTAGTAATATCATTATCACTAAATTGAACCTTAACCCACATTAATTCCTTCAAGCCACATTGTTTAGAATAATAAATATACTCATCGATCTGTCTTTGTGTCAATTGTCTACCATTAGGTACCTTCATAGCTATTGCCTGCACATCAATATTATTTGCTCTAATAAATGACAACCTATTCTGTGTTGACTTAAATAAATATGATACATCAAACATTTCTATTGGATTTCTCAAATCTGGAGCATCAGATCCAAAACGTTGCATTACTTCAGAATATGTAAACTGCGAAAATACTCCCAGTTCTACATTTAAAATTTCACGCCAAATGATACGAATAAAAATTTCCATAAGTTCTCGTATTTTTTGTGTTGTCATAAAAGAAGTTTCAATATCTATTTGAGTAAACTCTGGCTGACGATCTGCACGTGAATCTTCATCCCGAAAACATTTAGTAATTTGATAATATCTATCAAAACCAGAAACCATTAATAATTGTTTAAATATTTGAGGTGATTGAGGTAAAGCATAATTTTTACCCGTGTGCAATCTACTAGGAACAATATAATCACGAGAACCTTCTGGAGTAACTTTTGTTAACATCGGTGTTTCAATATTCAAAAATCCCTCTAATTCCATAAAACGATGAACAATTGACATAATACGCGATCGAGTTTTTATTCGATAAAACATAATAGAACGTCTTAAGTCAAGATAACGATATTTTAATCTATTTTCTTCAATATTATTTTTACTGATATCCAATGGTAATGGATCAGAAATATTAAGAATAGAAAATTTTTTCGCTACTACTTCAATAGCACCGGTAGATATATTACTATTAATTTGGTTTTTAGGGCGTGCACGCACCATACCTATTAACTGTATACAAAATTCTTGTTTCAATTTAGCAGCAGATATACACACTTCTTTGTTTTGATGTGAATCAAAACAAACCTGTATACATCCTTCTCTATCACGCAAATCAATAAAAATTAACCCACCAAAATTACGATATTTATTAATCCAACCGCATAATGTAACTTCTAAACCTACATGGGACAAATTCAATTGACCGCAATATGCAGTACGCATACGAATACCTCTAATCATGAATATCGAATTGGATAATATCTATTTTACAGAAAATTACATATCAATTAAACATATGTATATTGTAGCTGACAAAAATATATACGCTTTTGTTTTCAACAATTCATAAAAATAAAGCTATTTCCAACATGATGTGAATAATCTGAAAAAACATTATAGAACCTTTTTCTACACTACACTAAAATTTGTTTAAATTAACCATAATTTAAATTTAACTTATATTTATTTAAATAATATTACAACACTTAATCATTTAAAATAAATAATACACAACAAAACCATATACAAGGATACATTTGTGTCCTTGTATATGGTTTTTATTTATGATATTTTTTATTATAAATAGAATTAAATCTTTAATTATATTGCTAATATAGAAATAATATATGTTTAAAACACTTATATGAATATTCAAAAATTTTTACTAAAAAAAATTCATCGAGCTTTACTTGCAATTACAAATGAATCATTTTTTCATTTGATACAAGTACAACAATCAACAAAAAGAAAATTTGGAAACTATCAAATTAATGGATTAATAGCTATCTCTAAGAAACTCAATATACCTGTGGAAGAATTCTCTAAAAAATTCATAAAATTTATTAATTTAAATGATGTTGCTCATACAATAAAAATTGAAAAACCAGGATTTATTAATATATTTTTAAATCCAACATGGATATCCAATCAAATTAATAATATTTTTTCCGCATCTCATTTAGGTATTACTCCAGCTACACCAAAAACTATTGTTATTGACTATTCCGGCCCAAATGTTGCAAAAGAAATGCATGTTGGGCATTTACGTTCAACTGTTATCGGAGATAGTATCGCACGTGTCTTATCTTTTTTAGGACATAATGTCATTCGAGTCAACCACATAGGAGATTGGGGCACTCAATTCGGTATGCTTATCGCCTATATAGAGAAAAATACACAAACTGGGTTTGTATTAAATAAAACTATACAATTATCTACGCTAGAACATTTTTACCGAGAAGCTAAAAAAAAATATGATATTGATCCTGATTTTGCTGAATTGTCCCGAAATTATGTTCTAAAATTACAAAAAGGCAATAAACATTATCGTCAAATATGGAAACATCTAGTAGATATTTCCATATTAAACAATCAGAACATATATGTACGATTGAATATTAACTTAAAAAAAAGCGACATTATAGGAGAAAGTTTTTACAATGATATGCTGCCTGATATTGTGTCAGATTTAAAAAATAAAGGCTTAGCCGTTACAAGTAATGGAGCTACTGTGGTATTTCTCGAAAATTATCATAACAAACACGGTGCTCCTTTTGGAGTCATTATTCAAAAAAAAGACGGAGCTTATTTATACAGCACTACTGATATTGCTTGTATAAAATATCGTTGTAAGGTACTACATGCTGATAGAATTATTTACTATATTGATTCTCGACAAAAACAACATCTAATACAAGCATGGGAAATTGCTGATAAAGCAGGTTATATAGGAAAATCAGTGTTATTAGAACACCATATGTGCGGTATGCTGCTTGGAAAAGACGGTAAACCATTTAAAACACGATCTGGCAATGCGTTGAAATTAAAAACATTATTAGATGAAGCTTTAGAACGCGCTCGTTGTTTAATATTAAGAAAAAACCCTAATTTAAAATATACTGAAATTAATAAACTAGCACATATTATTAGTATTGGAGCTATTAAATATTCTGAGCTATCAAAAAATCGTATTACAGATTACATATTTGATTGGAATAACATGTTAAACTTTGAAGGAAATACAGCACCTTATGTGCAGTATGCATGTACCAGGATTTTTGCTATTTTTAAGAGATCTAAACAACCTAGTTTTCAATTAAAAAAAAACAATATTCAATTAGAAACTGAAGAAGAAATATTGTTAGCAATTTGTTTGCTTCAATTTGAAGAAATGATTGTTGCGGTATCAAATCAAGGAGCTCCTCACATACTGTGTTCTTATTTATATAAATTATCCGTATTATTTTCCTCCTTTTATGAAAACTGTCCCATTATCAAAGCGCATAATATACATATAAAATATAGTAGATTAAAATTAGCATTAATTACTGTTCGTATTTTGAAAACAGGATTAAATTTATTGGGAATTAAAACGGTAAGATATATGTAAAAATTAATATCTCTTTTATTACATCAATATCAATCTTTACTCAAAAAAATAAAATCTTTTAAACGCATTCCTACACACCATAACATTATACCATAACTACTGCTAACTAATATCAAAGCCCCTATCATTCTAACTAATCTATACAAGATATTTCCTTGATCCCAACTAGATACATACGCTAATAATCCTAAACATACTATACACATTACAAAAAGAGCAATCATTAATTGGCAACAAAACAATAACCATCCAGATTGCAATTGAAATAGATATTTTTTTTTAAATTTCCAATATAACAACCCCGCATTTAGCCATGCACCCAAACTGATAGAAAAAGCAAAAACAATATGCTTTAATGTATTAATGCATACTAAATTTATAAATTGAGTAAAAAAAAGTACAATAACAACTATATACGCTGGAGTTTTAATATCACGGAGAGCATAAAAACCAGATGTTAATACTTTGGTAAAAATTAACCCAGGCAAACCTATTGCATATGCAATTACAGAATACTGTGTCATTAACACATCAAATTCTAAAAATTTCCCATACTTAAACAATGTTATTACTAATGGTTCAGAAAAAACACCTAAAATAAGAGCACTAGGTAAACTTAATATAAAACATAATCTCATACCCCAATTCATTAAATAATGATAATCTCCATAATTTTTCCTAGAAATAAAACGAGATAAATATGGCACTAAAATAGTGCTTAATGTTACACCAAAAACTCCAATAGGTAATTCCATCAATCTATCAGCATAATACATCCAAGAAACAGAACCATCTATTAAAAAAGACGCAAAAACAGTATTAATAATTAATGATATTTGACTACTTGAGACCGCAATCACAGCAGGCACCATGGACCGGAATATTCTACACACCCTATTATCATAAAGTTGCATTTTTGGAATAACTAACATATTAATTTTTTTTAAAAATAGCAAACAATAAACACACTGTAATACTCCCCCTATAATAACTGACCAAGCTAAACCCATAATAGGAATATGAAAATATGAACATCCTATCAATAACATGTAACTTATCATGCTAATATTTAAAAAAATAGGAGTAAACGCTGGAACTAAAAAAAAATTACAAGCATTCAAAATCGCCCCCATTAATGATGTCAATGATACTAATAAAATATAAGGAAGCATCACTCGAAACATCTCAATAGTCATAATAAATTTTTCTGAAGAACTATTAAAACCTGGAGCAATAACCATAATAACCCAAGGTGCTATCAGTAACCCAATGAATACTACAACAGTTACGGTAACTATTAACAAGGCAGATACTCTAGAAATAAACACTCGTATTTCTTCTTTACTTTCTCGAGATTGATATTCTGATAATATAGGAAGAAAAACTTGATAGAATGCTCCTTCAGCAAAAATACGTCTTAATAAATTAGGCAATTTGAAAGCAATAAAGAATGCATCTGTCATAATACTGACTCCAAACATTCGAGCCATGATAGTATCTCTAATAAAACCCAAAATACGAGATAAAATAGTTATAAAACTTATTGCAGTCAAAGACTTTAACAGATTCATCATATTAAAATTTTTTAGTATTTAGTATTAACACAACAACACAAAAACACTATTTTTTTATAACTTAAACAATTGCTCCAATTTTATGTACAATTTTAAAATTCTTTCCACGAAAGAACATTTAAAAATTTTTTAAAAATCATATATTTAAAATGCTAATACAGTTCACATATAATTACAATTATTACATATCTCTGATATAGTATATGCAGACTAATACATATAAAACACAGTACTCATGAAAAAATAACCATGACAAAAATCATATTTCTTATTTCGCATATTTTAAAAGATGATCGCTTAAAATGCTTCTTTAATTTTTCTACAAAATTATTTATACATAAATATGTCACATATATGCATAATTTTTTTTAACCTTCAATAAATATAGTTACACCTATTTTTTAAAATTTTATGCCTAAAATAACATATACAAAAAAATAAACTGTAAACAATATCAATATTATTATATGTAAATATCTCATAAAAAATAGAAGATACATATTAATTTTCACTACACTTAAAAATTAAAAAATTATAATTATTTTTAAAATAATTTTCGTGCATACAGTAAATAATAATGTATACGAAAATACATAAACGGTGACTCATGTATACAATATCTAAAGCTAGAAGATTGGGTAAATATTTTTTAATTATAGATAACATGTTTGTAGTTATAGGGTTTTATGTGGTTTTTCCATTAATTTCAATATATTTTGTCGAACAACTAGGATGGGGCGCTTTCTTAGTAGGATTTGCTTTAGGTTTAAGACAATTTATTCAACAGGGACTAGGTATTTTTAGTGGCGCTTTTGCTGACAAATTAGGAGCTAAACCTATGATTGTATCTGGGTTATTCATTCGTACTTTGGGATTTATTATAATGAGTGTTGCAAACACCCCCGTACTACTATGTCTATCATGCGTATTATCAGCATTAGGTGGTACGTTATTTGATCCTCCACGTACTGCACTAGTAATTAAATTAGTTCGTCCATGGGAGTTAGGGAGGTTTTATTCTGTATTAATGCTAGAAGACAGTATGTGCGCCATTATCGGAATTGTGCTAGGTACATGGTTATTGCAATATAACTTTAAATTAGTATGTTTTACCGGAGCAATATTATTTTTTATTGCCGGAGTGTTTAATGCCTGGCGATTACCTGCATATAAAATTTCTAGTTCCCACGCTTCATTATTAGAAGGAATAAAAAAGGTACTTAATAATCAACGATTTGTGATTTATGTCTTCACTCTAACTGGTTATTATATTTTATCAGCTCAAGTAATGTTAATGTTACCCATTCGCATTCATGAAGTATCCGGTCAATTATCATATATCAAATGGATGTATATCATAGAAGCAATTTTATCTTTATTATTAATCATGCCTATAACTTGGTGGAGCGAAAAATATTTCAAACTAGAAACGCGCTTGATGGTAGGATTAATAACTATGATAATTAGTTTATTTCCTATTGGATTAGTTAAAAACTTACATACTTTACTAATTTTAATTAGCTTATTCTACATAGGATCTATTATTGCCGAACCTGCAAGAGAAACTTTGGGAGCGCTACTAACGGACTATAAAGCACGTAGTAGTTACATAGGTTTTAGTAAATTAAGTCTAGCTTTAGGAGGTACTGTAGGATATAGTGGTAGTGGATGGTTGTATGATATTGGGAAAGAACAAAATTTTATGCAATTACCTTGGATCATTTTAAGTATAATAGGACTGATTACGTTATTAGGGCTATATTGTCAATTCAAGTATTATTCTTTTCAATCTTTACTTAATAATAATCATGATAAAAAACGTAAACTGTGATTAATAATAAAACAACAATACGAATGCACCATTACCTACTAATTACTGGAACTTGTGATGGATACAAATATCTTTTTCATACCTAAACGAAAACACATGCGCACAATTCACATCACTCGATTAATCATATTTAACTGCAATCAAACACAGGAGATTTTATAATTATTTTTTATTTTATTATATATATATATAATAAATAATATGGTGAGATGTCCGAGTGGCTTAAGGAGCATGCCTGGAAAGCATGTATACATACAATTTTGTATCAAGGGTTCGAATCCCTTTCTCACCGCCATAATCATATATATTCACATTCACAGTATGATTTTATCTTCAGTATTTTTTTTAAGATGCTATTGCTCTATACTGTCATATTTTTAAAATAGAAAATCGAATTAAATTATACTTATCAGAGCATCACTTCATTTACTTATGTGTGATTCCTATGTATTCCTACATAGGAATCACACATAAGTAAATGAATACCTTTGCATATCATCTCAAAAAAACATCACAGTATAAACCACTTGATATGTATTAAAATACAATGACAACAATCACATATATACATTAACATCAACAATCATTTGATACTTATAAAACATCATCATTAATTATTCAATAACCCTAATAACACGAACAATCATACTCAAACACACAAAACCCTTAATAAATACGATTTGTTCATATTGTTGTTATAATTACGACATTTAAAATATCATACAATACAACATTTATATTCTCAAAAATAACGGAGAGAAAGGGATTCGAACCCTTGAAAGATATTATTTCTTTAAAACGGTTTTCGAAACCGCTCCGTTCAACCACTCCGGCATCTCTCCCTATTTAAAAATTCTCTAAAATATTACATATTTTTTAATATAAGATAATAATCTTTAAAATACTGTTATATACAGATTATATTCATACAAATCCATTTTTGTGTCCATATGGCACAAAAAAGAATCAACACACAATCTGTGCATCATCGAATAAATTACATATATTTTTATACAAAACACTATTTTTATATATAATGATGCCTTATTAACTACATTGATCATCATTAAGTACTTGTATTGTTTTTCATATTCTTATAAAATAATATGGTTATATATTGGTTCCTCTGTAGTTCAGTTGGTAGAACAGCGGACTGTTAATCCGTATGTCACTGGTTCGAGCCCAGTCAGAGGAGCCAGATGATAAAATTAAGTAAAAATATTTCCTTAATTTTATAATTATCTGACTTTTTATCTGTATACGGACAAAGTTAGATAATTACTCTATCCCAGCTTGATGCAAATCATGCATGTTAATTGATCCAACTAATCTTCCTAATTTATCCACTACTGGCGCTGCGGTAATCTTCCTCTGATACAAAGCTTGTAATGCTACGCTTGCGCGCCATTCTTTCGGAATACAATATCCAGGATTAGTCATAGCAATATCAACAGGATCATCAAGAGATTTACCTTGTACTATCCAGCGTCTTAAATCTCCATCAGTAAATACTCCTATAACACCATTGTGGTTATCACATACAGCAGTTAGCCCAAGACCAGTACGACTTAATTCAAACATAGCATCCATTACTGTAACTTTCCAAAAAACTTTCGAAATTTGTTCTCCAGTGCGCATCAAATGATGTACACAATTTAGCAATTGCGCTCCTAATCTACCCCCTGGATGAGATCGAGCAAATTGTTCTAAACTAAAACCCCTATGCCTCATAAGCGCCATTGTTAACGCATCACCCATCATTAAAGTATTAACTGCGCTTGCAGTGGGAGAAAGCTCCATAGGGCAGGCTTCTCTTTGTATTTTTATATTAAGAACACATGTAGCTCCTTGAGCTAAAGGAGAACTCACATCTCCAGTAAATGCAATCACAGGAATACCGCTATCCGCTAACAACGGCATCAAAGTGATTATTTCACAAGAACGACCCGAATAAGAAATAAACATTACTACATCTTGTGTTCCAATCATACCTAAATCACCGTGCAAAGCTTCTGCAGGATGAACAAAAAAAGCTGGAGTACCCGTGCTAGCTAAAGAAGCAGCAATTTTTTTTCCAATATGACCGGATTTACCTATACCAGAAACAGCAACCTTTCCCGTGCAATTTAACAACATACGACAAGCAAACACAATACTTTCGTCCAACCTATCTAACATTCTTTGAGCTTCGTTAATTTCGATCTCTAAAGTTTCTTTAGCATATTCCAATAACAATGCATCATTAATTGTTACCATAATTATCAAAGTGATAAATATAAAATCTATAACACCATAAACAACTCATATTTAATATAAGTTACGTCCTTCTTATAACATTGGAATACATATATCTGCCGGATATAATACAAATAACAAACATTCAAAATAGATTTTACCTTAGTTAACAAAAACCCAACCAAAAAAATAACATTCTATATTAAAATAATTAATATTTACAAATACTTTAATCAACGTTAAATATATCACAAAAATGTAATTTGAAATTAACGATCACCATATTATATTTTTATTAAATTGCAACAATATTATAAATATGATATTTCATATTCCATGATCATAAATAAGAAACAATAATACTTTTGTTTTTATAAACTTATTACCTATGATACTTTATTTAGAAAATGAAGCATCTTTCTTATTTATGTATCTAAACATTACACACATTTTCTATGTAATGAAAAAATAAACATTTTTAAAAACCAACAATCATTAAATCTAATCAGTTGTAGATTCTTTAAAATTTTTTAATTTTTTTGACAACTCACGACGCTCTTTTGATAACTCTGCATTTTTTATAATATATTCATCTACTCGATCTTCATAATCATTACGCATATTAGCAATAATAACTTGTATTCCTTCTATAGAAGTTTCAGACTTAATATAATCACTTAAATCACCCAGCAATAACATTCTCTTTTGATTATCACGAATTTTTTTTTCATTATCAACAATTTCTCGTTGCAGTTTATTTTTACGACGAAATATACGCACAAATTCTAATACATCATAAAATGATTGATTAACATTATCTCTCATAATCATATCCTATTTATATTTATTGCAAACATCCTTATATTAAAACTTCATATCCCTAATTAAATCAAACTAAAGATTAATATAACAAACATTATCAGTATCATGTAATGTCATTACATATTGTAGATATTTATAATTAGACTATTAGTAACAATAATAAATTAAAACACCCATATATAATAGATATTATATATACAATTAAATCCAATTAAATTATTATAATTTTAATAAATAATTCAATGATTATTCAATCAAAACAGCTCACATCATTATGCTCATGCGTGTTAATGTTACACAACCTAGTTTTTTTATTTATGATTATGAAACTTTTGGCATCAATCCAGCGCTAGATAGGCCAGCGCAATTTGCCGGAATTCGTACGAATTCCGCATTAAAACCTATAGAAAAAGAAGAAGTCTTCTTCTGTCGCTTATCAAATGATTACCTCCCCGATCCGCAATCTGTCCTCATTACAGGAATCGTTCCTCAAGATACTTTACGTCATGGATTGATTGAATCTGAGTTCGCTCGTCGTATTCATCAATTATTTTGTATCCCTAAAACTTGTATCCTTGGATACAATAATATTCATTTTGACGATGAATTCAGTAGAAACATTTTTTATAGAAATTTTCATGACCCTTACTTATGGGCTTATCAGCGAGGAAATTCCCGATGGGACTTATTACATGTGCTACGTGCTTGTTATTCACTATGTCCAAATGGTATTATATGGCCATTGAACACTCAAAATAAACCCAGTTTTCGTCTGAAAGATTTAGCACAAGCAAATTCTATAAAACATCTCAGCGCACATGACGCTATGTCAGATGTATACGCTACTTTAGAATTAACAAAATTAATAAAAGAAGTTCAGCCACAATTATTTCAATTTCTATTTGATCATCGCACCAAATATCAATTACAAAAAATAATCGATCTAGATACCATGAATCCTCTGATATTTATAATGAATAAAATAAATAATAAATACAAAAATTTTATAACTCATATAGCTCCAATCGCTCGACATCCTACAAATCCTAACATTTTAATAGCATGTGATTTAAATGGTGATATAGATACTTTAGTTAATTTAAATATTAATACGATATATCAAAAATTATATTCTAATCACACAACGATATATGATATTTTTAAAAAAATACCACTACGATTGATTCGATTAAATGCGTGCCCCATTTTAATACCAATAAACTTTTTTGACAAAAAAAATATTAACACTGCTTATACCATGCAGCTCTCCATCAACTATCAATACTGTTTAAAAAACTTAAATTTTATTAGAATGCATGAAAATAGCGTCTATCTACGTAATAAAATAAACACACTATATACCATTATAGGAGCTTACATCAATCAACAAAATCTATACAATAATCTTCATGTAGACAGTCAACTATATCACAAATTCTTCAATAATTCTGATCGCAAAATAATTGAAAGTATCCGTAAAACTCATGCAAAAGAGTTAAAAAATTTATGCACTGACCACGTTGATACTCGTTTAAAATCACTGTTATTCTACTATAGAGCCCGAAATTTTCCTAATACTTTAAATGACCAAGAACAAAAAAAATGGTTGAACTATAAAAAAAATAAATTATTTAATAAAGATCAATCAAAATCTTATAACGATAAACTGAATCAACTTCTGTCAATCTATAAATATAATGATCAAAAAATTACACTTTTACATGCATTACAAAAATATTATCAATATCTTTATGAAGCTTATTTTCATTTTCATTAAAAATTAATTTTTAATTTTTTCATATATACATAATGCGATATACCTTAATCTGAACTAAAATATATGAAAAAAATTTGCAAAAAAAATCACATAATTTATACTAACAATATACACTATAATACATGCATATCATACTAACATACGCAATATATAACTACATATTTGGATTATTACATAATTACTTCTCAAGTATGCGAGCTAATATTTTAAAATAATTTTTAATTTAATTAAGACATTAATTATATACGTATATAAATAAAGTAACTTTTATAACATTCAACCCTATACAAATTTAATTATATTCGTTAAAATATTAAAGTAATAAAAAATGTTCAATAGGAAGACTGTACTTCATATGTTAATTTATCATCATTACCCTGACTAAATCCTTCAAACACATTTAACAATAGAAATCATTTTTTAATATTTTGTTTATTAATAATATCAAAGGTACTTCTGTTGCAAGAATTTTAAAAAAGTATTTAGTAATGGAAAATTGTTGACATAAGGTAAAATATCATGCTGGATAGATCGCGGTTACGAATAGCAATGCAAAAATCAGGAAGATTGAGCAAAGAATCCCAACAACTTCTTGAACAATGTGGAATTAAAATTAATTTACAACAACAACGTCTATTAGCGTTTGCGGAAAACATGGCTATCGATATAATGCGAGTGCGAGATGATGATATTCCTGGTTTAGTTATGGACGGCATAGTAGATTTAGGTATTATCGGAGAAAATGTATTAGAAGAAGCGTTATTAACGAGACGATCGCAAGGAGATAATCCTTGCTACATTATGTTACTCCGATTAGATTTTGGAGATTGTCGGTTATCTATGGCCTTACCCATAGATGAACCATGGAACGGTCCAAAATCCTTACAAGGAAAACGAATTGCCACTTCATACCCACATCTTCTGAAACAATATTTAGATAAATTAGGTATTCATTTTAAATCTTGTTTATTAAATGGATCAGTAGAAGTAGCACCACGCGCTGGATTAGCAGATGCAATTTGTGATCTCGTGTCTACCGGAGCTACGTTAGAAGCTAATGGATTACATGAAGTAGAAGTAATCTATCGATCTAGAGCGTGTCTTATTCAACGATCTGGAGAATTATCCAACATAAAACAATCACTAATCAACAAATTAATAATTCGTATTCAAGGAGTAATCCAAGCCAGGGGATCTAAATACATCATGCTGCATGCCCCTGCTGAACAACTAGAGGAAATTATTAATTTACTACCTGGAGCAGAAAGTCCAACAGTATTACCATTAGCAGGCAATCAACATCGTGTAGCAATATACATGGTAAGTAATGAAACATTATTTTGGGAAACAATGGAAAATTTAAAAAATCTTGGAGCTAGTTCTATTTTAGTATTACCAATAGAAAAAATGATGGAATAATATTATGATTGCTCATGAACATCCTATATCTATTCATTGGAATGATTGTTCTAAATCTGAACAAAAAACACTGCTTACCCGTCCAATAAATAACAAATTAAACGATATTTGTATAAATGTTAAAAATATACTTACAAAAGTTTATAACGAAGGCGATCGTGCTTTATTTAAATTTAATTTTGATTTTGACAACGTACAAACTACACAATTACAAATCCCAACTGAAATGATCATGAATTCGGGACGTAACTTGTCTAATGAAATAAAACAAGCAATACATACCGCCATGACCAATATAACACGGTTTCATCAAGCACAATGTTATTCAGAGGTAATCGTGGAAACTCTTCCAGGCGTATATTGCCAACAAATTATTCGCCCATTAAATATTGTTGGATTATATGTACCAGGAGGAACTGCACCGCTGTTGTCGACAGTAATGATGTTAGGTATCCCTGCTCGTATTGCGCAATGTAAACGTGTAATATTATGTTCACCCCCACCAATTCCGGACGTAATTATATATACCGCACGACTTTGTGGTATTGACGAAATTTATCAAGTAGGAGGTAGTCAATCTATAGCCGCTATGGGATTTGGCACTGAGTCTATTCCGAAAGTGGATAAGATATTTGGACCAGGTAATATATGGGTTACAGAAGCAAAACGACAAATTAATCTCGCTCCAAATGGAGCTGCTATTGATATGTTAGCTGGACCTTCCGAAATATTAATTATTGCAGATAATACGGCTAATCCTATTTTTATCGCAGCAGATCTTTTGTCACAGTCAGAGCACGGACCTGATTCACACGTAATACTTATAACGCCCCACTCGTATATTGCAGAACAAACAAAAAAAGAGCTACATAAACAATTAAAGATACTACCACGAAATGATATAATTAATAATGTATTATTGAATAGTCGCATGATCATTACTAACAATTTAATGGAATGTTTTTCTATAAGTAATAGCTATGCTCCAGAACATTTGATTATTCAAATTGAAAATGCATCAGATTATTTACATTACATCATGAATGCTGGATCAATATTCCTTGGAAATTGGTCTCCGGAAACTGCTGGAGATTATGCAAGCGGGCCTAATCACGTCTTACCTACATACGGGCGCGCAGTTACCACATCTGGTCTAGGAGTTATAGATTTTCAAAAAAGAATATCGGTACAACAATTAACCCAAAATGGATTACTGAAACTATCATCAACCATTACAACATTAACACAAATCGAACAATTAAAAGCTCATGAATATGCCATAGCACATCGTATAAACTATATCAAGGAACAAAATGAACGTTCGTTACTTGGCTAGGAATAATATATTGACTCTTAAACCTTATCAATCTGCTAGAAAATGCACACATTCAGGTAACATATGGCTGAACGCTAATGAATTTCCAATCTCTCCCAACTATCAATTTCGTTATAAAAAAATTCATAGATATCCTACTTGTCAACCACAAGAAGTGATTAACAATTATGCTTATTATGCTGGGGTTCGATCTGATCAAGTTTTAGTGTCGAGAGGAGCCGATGAAAGTATTGAATTATTAATGAAAGTTTTTTGTAATCCTGGAAAAGACGTTATTATATTTTGCCCACCGACATACGGTATGTATAAAACCACTGCAGAAATTTTAGGAATTAATTATCGGATTATACCTAAAAAGAAAAACTGGCAACTCGATTTAGCATCCATTGAATCACAACTAAACAATGTTAAATTAATTTATATTTGTAACCCAAACAACCCTACTGGTAACATTATTCATTTAAATAGTTTAAAAAAGTTATTAAACATTATTCAAAACCGAGCGTTATTAGTAACCGATGAAGCATATATTGATTTTTGCCCGGACGCAAGCTTAGTACGTTGGCTATCAATGTATCCTCATCTAGTTATCTTAAGAACTTTATCTAAAGCTTTCGCGTTAGCAGGATTGCGCTGTGGTTTCACTTTAGCTAATCCAGAAATTATTAAATTATTAGAAAAAGTGATCGCACCATACCCATTGTCTACTCCAGTAATTGATATCGCAGAACAAGCTCTAACCCCTACAAGCATACAATACACCCAGAACAGAATAGCTACAGTCAATACAAACCGAAACATATTAATTACAGGCTTAAAAAAATGTTCTTGTGTTCAACAAGTATTTAATAGTAACGCTAATTATGTATTGGTTAAATTCAATCCAAAATATCAGGTTTTTAAGACATTATTGCATCAAGGAATAGTTTTAAGAGATCAAAGCAACCAACCAGGATTAGTTAATTGCTTGCGTATTACTGTCGGCACATATAATGAATGCAAACACGTAGTTTCTGTTTTAAAAAAATTACATGTCGCATCATTATCTATATAGATAAATAGGAGCGCTCATGAATCATAAAGTTTTATTTATAGATCGTGATGGAACCTTAATTAATGAACCAAAAGACAATTTTCAAATCGATTCTTTAGACAAATTCTCATTGGAACCATATGTGATTCCTGCTCTTATAGCGTTGAAAAATATAGGTTTTGAATTTGTTATAGTTACTAATCAAAATGGATTAGGAAGTGCTTCATTTCCTAGAGAAAAATTTGATAAACCGCATCGTCTAATGATTCAAATATTTCAATCTCAGGGTATTAAATTCAATCAAATACTAATTTGCCCTCATCTTCCTGAAGAACAATGTAGTTGTCGTAAACCAAAAACTGCATTAGTAAGTTCTTGGCTAATCGATAACAAATTAAATAAATTTAATAGTTATGTTATCGGAGATCGAAATACTGATATGATTTTAGCAACTAATATGGATATTCAAGGAATACAATATAATCGTACTAATTTTGGTTGGAAAAAAATTAAAAACTATTTAACGCAACGTCACAGATCAGCACATATTCATTGCACCACTGAAGAAACTAATATAGACATCACGATATGGTTAGATCAAAACAATAAAAGTTACATTAATACTGGTATTAATTTTTTTAATCATATGTTACAGCAAATAGCTGTGCATGCTGGATTATGTATGAATATTACAGCAAAAGGCGATTTACATGTAGATGATCATCATACTGTAGAAGATACAGCTTTAACATTAGGAAAAGCTTTAAACGTTGCATTGGGCAACAAACGTGGCATTGGAAGGTTCGGATTTACCTTACCTATGGATGAAAGTATTGCGCAATGTGTATTAGATCTTTCTGGGCGAACATACTTCTACTATGAAGCTAACTATACTTTTCAAAAAATAGGAGATCTCAGTACTGAAATGATAGAACATTTTTTTCGTTCATTATCTTCAAAAATGGGTTGTACTTTACATTTACAAGCAACTGGCAAGAATGATCATCATAAAGCAGAAAGTTTATTTAAATCTTTCGGACGATCATTACGTCAAGCCATTTACATAGACAATGATAACATACCAAGCTCTAAAGGAACATTGCTATGAATATAGTTATTATAGACACCAACTGCTCTAATTTATTATCTGTAAAAACCATGCTGCATAGATTAGGACACAACCCAATAATAAGTAACAGAGCCGATGTTATATCTCAGGCGGACAAACTGTTTTTACCGGGAGTAGGCGCTGCTTCATCTGCGATGAAACAATTAAAAAAAAAAATCTAATTACATTAATACAAAATTGTACTAAACCAATATTGGGTATTTGTTTAGGAATGCAGTTATTTGGATCCATAAGTTCTGAAAATAATGGTGTAAACACTTTAAACATTATTAATACACCTGTTAAACGTATGCAATACCACGGTTTTCCCCTGCCACATATGGGGTGGAATACTATTACTATTCCGAAAAAACATTTTTTATTTTATGGTATAAAAGAAAATGATTATTTTTATTTTGCACATAGTTATTTCATAGAAATATGTTCTGTAACAATTTCTCAAACAAATTACGGACAATTATTTAGTTCAGTTATAAAATATAAAAATTTTTTTGGTGTACAATTTCATCCAGAAAAATCAGGAATGCCTGGGCAACAATTAGTAAAAAATTTTTTGGAGATATAATTTGTGATTATTCCTGCGCTAGATATTATTAACGGAAATATAGTTAGACTGTATCAAGGATCTTATTGTATGCAAACTAATTACGGAGAACCCATATCATTATTGAAAAAATACATACGACAAGGAGCAAAAATGATACATCTAGTTGATCTAGATGGAGCAAAAAATCCATCAAAAAGACAAAGTTTATTAATTAGTCAATTAATAAAAGAAACTACTCCTCTATCTAAAATACAAATAGGAGGAGGTATACGTAACGCTGCAGATGTAGAAATTCTATTAAAATCGGGAGCAACACGTATAGTATTAGGTTCTATAGCAGTTACACAGCCAAAGACAGTAAAAAAATGGTTTGAATATTTTGATCCAAATACTTTAGTTTTAGCGGTAGATATACACGTTTATTCTGAAGAAAATAGAAAAGTTGCTATTTACGGTTGGCAAAAAGAAACTGATTTGCAATTAGAACAAATAATAGAAGAATATTATACTGTAGGCTTAAAACATGTTATTTGCACAGATATCTCCAAAGATGGAACTTTGTTAGGTAGCAATATATCTTTATATCGATCAATATGTCATTCTTGGCCACGAATAGCATTTCAATCGTCTGGAGGCGTTAATAATTTAACAGAAATATCTAAATTACGTTCTTCTGGAGTAGCCGGAATCATTATTGGTCGTGCTTTTTTAGAAAATACATTTACTATCGATGAGGCTATATCATGTTGGCAAAACGAATAATTCCTTGTCTTGATGTAGCTAATAACAAAGTAATCAAAGGAATACAATTTAAAGATCACAAAATTGTAGGAGATATTTTAGAATTAGCAAATAGATATGCAAAATCAGGAGCCGATGAATTAGTATTTTATGACATCACAGCATCACCTAATGATCAAGTAGTGAATAAGAGATGGATTTCTCAGATTGCTAAAGCAATAAATATACCATTCTGTGTTGCTGGAGGCATAAGTACATTAAAACAAGCTAAACAAATTCTTGCGTCTGGAGCAGACAAAATTTCAATTAATTCTCCTGCTTTAATTAACCCAATGCTAATCCAAGAACTAGCTGACCATTTAGGCACACAATGCGTTGTAGTTAGCATCGATACCTGGCATAATCCTAAAAAAAAGATTTACCAAGTAAAATGCTATACTGGGGACAGTGCTCGTACAAAGATCACAACATGGCAAACATTGGATTGGGTTAAAAAAGTACAAGAATATGGAGCTGGAGAAATAGTATTAAATATGATGAATCAAGATGGAACGAAAAATGGTTATGATTTAGATCAATTACGGAATATTAGAAAACATTGTAAAGTACCACTTATAGCTTCTGGCGGAGCTGGTACCTATCAACATTTCTTAGAAGCCTTTCGTGATGCCAATGTAGATGGAACGTTAGCAGCTTCGGTATTTCATAAGCAAATTATTGACATTCATAAATTGAAACAATTTTTAGATAAAGAAGGGATAAAAATTAGATTATGTTAATTAAAAATCAGCATCAGCAATTAAATTGGACTAAAAATCACGGTCTAATGCCTGCTATCATACAACATGCTGAATCAGGAGAAGTATTAATGCTAGGACATATGAATAAAGAATCAATGATAAAAACAGAACAAACTAAGCATATTACTTTTTTTTCACGCAGCAAAAATAGATTATGGACTAAAGGAGAAAAATCTGGAAATATATTAAAATTGATCAATTGGTATTCAGATTGTGATCAGGATGCGTTATTAATTTTCGCTTTACCTCATGGACCTACTTGTCATAATAATACTAGTAGCTGCTTCCATCCTGGGATAGCAGAATTAAGTTTTCTTCATCAATTAGAAAACATTATATCTTCAAAAAAAAATATATCATCCCGTCTCATTAATACATCCTATACATCTCGTTTGTATGCTAGTGGTGTCAAACGCATTGCTCAAAAAGTTGGTGAAGAAGGACTAGAAACTGCCCTTGCAGCAATTTCCTGTTGTAATACAAAAGAACTCATTAATGAAGCATCAGATCTCATTTATCATTTATTAGTCCTATTACAACATAAATCAGTAAGTTTTAATGCAATCATCAAGGAATTAAAAATTCGAAATAATGATAACAAATTAAACCAATAAACAATAACATTATACACATAAAATAATATAATGAAACCAAACAATTACTCATTTTATTAGTAATAATATATATAATCAATATTAATATATTTATAGGAATACCAATTAATTTATTATACATACAACAAAAAACAGTCCTCATGAATAAAAACTTAATAAATTTTGATATCTTCAATATTCCACATATAATGGGGTATTGGTTGTTACGTAAATTATTTAATTAATATTGAAACAATATTCTACTTATATTTATTTTAACCAATCAGTGTGAAACGTACCTTTTTTATCAAAACACGTATAAGTATGTGCTCCGAAACAATCTCTTTGAGCTTGAATAAGATTTGCAGGTAACACATTACTGCGATAACTATCATAGTACGCTATAGCAGCAGATAAAGTAGGCATTGGAATACCGTATTTAATGCCGCACACTACCACCTCTCTCAACATTTTTTGGTAATCATTCGCGACATTGACACAATACGGAGACAATAACAAATTAGTAATATCTGGAGTTTGGGAATAAATATCAATAATTTTTTGTAAAAATTTTGATCTAATTATACATCCTGCACGAAAAATTTGAGCAATTTGTTTGTAATTTAAATCCCAATGATACTTATCAGACGCAATTTTCAATTGATAAAAACCTTGCGCATATAAAATAATCTTACTAAGGTACAATGCTTTTCGCGCTTTTTCTAGGTATAAACATTTGCTCTCAAAACAATTTTTTCTATTAGGTCCTAACAATATTTTTGATGCTGTAAGACGTTGTTTTTTAAGTACAGACATATAACGAGAAAACACTGATTCAGTAATCATACTTAATGGTATTCCTAAATCAATCGCATCTTGACTAGCCCATGCTCCAGTGCCCTTATTTCCAGCCACATCTAATATAGAATCAAGAATGTAACCATGATTATTAGCATCTTTTCTAACGAAGATACGACTTGTTATTTCAATAAGATAACTATTTAATTCGCCTTGATTCCATTTATTAAAAATTTCTCCTAATGCTTCGTGACTTAAATGAAATATATTTTTGATAAAAAAATATATTTCAGCAATTATTTGCATATCTCCGTACTCTATGCCGTTATGTATCATCTTGACATAATGACCAGATCCATTTGGTCCTATATATGCAACACAAGTTTCATCATTAACACGAGCAGCAATTTTTTTAAAGACCGACTCAACCATTTTATATGCATCAATTTGCCCTCCGGGCATAATCGATGGCCCTTTTAAAGCTCCTTCTTCTCCCCCAGAAATACCAGTTCCAATCAAATTTATCCCCTTTTTTGATAACTCAAGATTACGACGCATAGTATCTTTATAAAATGAATTACCTCCATCAATTAAAATATCTCCCGGATCCATATAAGGGGACAATATTTTTATAACATTATCGATATGCGTTCCTGATGTGATCATTAAAAATATAAAACGAGGTTTATTTAAGGATAGTACGAATTCCTCTATTGAATAACATGGGATGATATTTTTTTTTGGATTAGTAGTAACAACTGAATCGGTTTTATCCTTAGAACGATTGTAAATAGCAACACAATAACCTTTGCTTTCAATGTTTAATGCTAAATTTCGACCCATAACACCCATACCGATAATACCAATCTTTTGTTGTTTGAACATATCTACTCCTCTGTGGTATAAGTATGTTATATATTTTAATAATAGTTAAATAATGACTAATTTGTATCTGGTTCATAATATGAAAATATTATACATAAATACTTCAATATAAAAATAAAAAATTTTAAATAATATTTAAATATGAATACAAAACGTAAAGCAACAATCAGCTTGAACAATGTTATAAAATCGTAATTAACCGAGCCAATTGTGAATATTTATTTAAAAAATATCCTCAAGGCGGACCGTATACATATATGTTATTTTATATATCATAAAAAACTATTATTACACCGTGCTAAATTACATTTAAAATGTGTAATAAATTATAAAATAGAATTTTTATTGAATATAAAACTGCCATTACAACAATATTAAAACATTAATAAAAACTATTAAAAATAACCAAATACAATTTTAATTATCATTAATATATATATAATAAATACTGTGCATTCATGATATGCATTATAAAAAACAATTACATTTTAATAATCTACAGTATATGTCGTCATACGATATATTTAAATTTTAAATCCACAAAACTATTATGACTAAAAAAAAAATGCTAGTTACTTGTGCCCTACCTTACGCTAATGGTTCACTTCATATTGGACACATGTTAGAACATATACAAGCGGATATCTGGGTTCGTTATCAACGCATGCAAGGCAATTGTGTATACTTTATTTGTGCAGATGATGCCCATGGAACTGCCATTATGTTAAAATCACAACAACTTAATATAGCGCCAGAACAAATGATTGCCCAAATACGACAAGAACATCAACGAGATTGCTACAAATTCGGAATTAGCTATGATAACTACTATTCTACTCACAGCGAAGAAACTCGTGAATTACTACATGACATTTATTTTCGATTAAAAACACGTGGATTCATCAAATCTAAATTTATTTCTCAATTATATGATGCTCAAAAAAATATGTTTTTGCCAGATCGATTTGTTAAAGGCATATGTCCAAAATGCAAAAAAGATGATCAATATGGAGATAATTGTGAAACATGCGGTACTATTTATACCTCTTTAGAGCTTATAAACCCCAAATCAGTTATTTCTGGAACATCTCCGATAATACGCAAATCCGAACATCTCTTTTTTGATTTACCAGCTTTTACTGATACATTGCGTACATGGATCCGATCAGGAAGCATACAAAAAGAAGTAGCCAACAAAGTAGAAGAATGGTTTAAATTAGGTTTAAAACAATGGGACATTTCTAGAGACGCTCCTTATTTTGGATTTAAGATTCCTAATTCTTCAGAAAAATATTTTTATGTATGGATGGATGCCCCTATTGGATATATGGGTACCTTTAAAAATTTATGCAAAAAAAATAAAAACATATCTTTTAACGACTTTTGGAGCACGAATTCCAAAACAGACTTATATCATTTTATAGGTAAAGATATTATTTACTTTCATTGTTTATTTTGGCCAGCTGTTTTGTCAGGTAGTCAATTTCGAAAACCAACTAATATATTTGTTCATGGGCATGTTACTTTAAATGGATCTAAAATATCAAAATCTAAAGGGACTTGCATCAACGTAAGTTCTTACTTATCATGTTTAAACCCAGATTATTTAAGATATTATTATGCCACGAAACTTTCATCTCATACTAACGACATAGATTTGAACTTATCAGATTTTATTACTAGAGTAAATTCAGATGTTATTAATAAAGTATTAAATTTAGCATCTAGAAATTCTGGATTTATACATCAATATTATAATGGCCACTTATCAAATACATTAACGCATCCAGTTATATATAATATGTTTATTGAATCCAGACATTATATAGGGAAATTATTTCAAAAAAGAGAGTTTAACTACGCAATGCGGGAAATTATGAAATTAGCAGATGAAGCTAATCGTTACATAGATAAACATGCTCCGTGGCATGTCGCAAAAAAAATAGACCGTAGACAAGAGGCGTTATCTATTTATTCTATGGGTATTCAGTTGTTTCGTGTTCTGATGATCTATTTGAAACCTGTTTTGCCTAAATTAGCTAATTATAGTGAATGTTTTCTCAACACTCGTCTTACCTGGGACAGTCTTTCTATGCCTTTATTAAATCATCGAATTAACAAATTCAAAATAATTTTTTCTCGAATCCATCCCGACCAAATTGCATCTATAACAAATAAATCTCAATTAAATGAACGCCTTCCGGATAATAATGTATGAAGACACACAGCACAAATCACTATTTAACATAAACACACAATAACGACGCTAAAACAACTAACTGTATTAGTGCATACGTTACACAATGAAATCTATACGTGAATTTATTATCAAAAATGAAAATATATATGATATAGGCTCTTGTTTAATAACAATATCACTTGAAAAAATTTTACATATACATAAATGTAATGTTACATTCAATACCTTAACACAGATAAACAAAAATATTTCTTAATCTCATTAAGATACAACAACAGATAATACTATTTAATTCTGTTAAAACATTTTGAAATTGAAACAACACTATATTAAAATATGCCGTCTACAACGCAATAATTATAATAAAATCAATGACAATAAACAAAAATTAAATATTAAATAATTTTAATCATAATCATTCCTTTCATTCACAAGACTATTACTTGATAAAATTTATTTTTATTTACATGCACCATTCATATCAATATTCTTATATAATTTAAAAAATTTTGGTTTCTAACTATACTTCATTCATGTTTCCATTCAAAATATAATCTCTAAATACAACACTCCTCAACTACGATCCCAAAACATAAGATGGATATAGATAGATATTAAATCCATATTATTAATTAACACAAATAAATTCAATTACACTGAAATTTCAATTTTCATGATCTTTTTTTTGACACATTTAATCATAAAAAAATAAATTCTTAGATCAATTTATTTAATAAAAAGCTATAAAAATACTTAAATCTATATTCTGATATACAGTTACAGCTCTATATCAATAAAAACAAATCTTTAAAACGATTCTAATATCTATTAAAATAAGCATCAAACATTCCGTTTCCATTGCAAATACTTAAACAAATACTATAAGCAGATTGCTATGTCTTTAGAATTCATATTCTATGATATATATAATAACCTTATTAAATTTTAAATAAAAAATATAAATCAATGATTACAATACATAATTGCATGCAGAAATTCTTTTCTAGTATTCGTATTAGATTTAAATAACCCCCCTAGCGCAGTAGTAGTTGTAGTGCTGCTAACATCATGAATACCCCTAGCTTTAACACAATAATGTACTGCATCAATAAATATTGCCACATTATCTGTATTAAGTAAGGTTTGCAACGCTAAAAAAATTTGTTTTGTTAATCGTTCCTGTAACTGTGGTCTTTTAGAAAAAAATTGAACTATTCTATTTATTTTTGACAAACCAATCACATTTTTTTCTGGAATATAAGAAATAGTCACTTTACCATTAAAAACAATGAAATGATGTTCACAAGTACTAGTGATATTAATACCCCTCACTGTTATCATCTCATTTATTTGCATTGTATTCTGAATAATTGCAATTTTAGGAAAATTTGAATAATCTAAACCTGAGAAAATTTCTTCTATATACATCTTAGCTATACGTTTAGGGGTATTTAATAAACTATCATGTTCTAAATCGAGATTAAGAAGACGCACAATAGCTCTCATATGATCTTCAATACGACGTTTACGTATTTGATGATTAATATTCAGCTCAATTAATGGATTTTCTAATCCTCGCACTAATAAAGCATCACGTACTAATAGCGCTTCTTGTGTTAATATAGACATATAACTTTCTCTAAAAACGCACTCATGAAAAACTTTGCACGTAATATATTGTACTTATCACCAATTTAGAAACATTTTAATTAAATCAAAGTATACATTGATTAATATTCAAAATGGATATTTTATTATTACAAACCCACAATCAAGTATATTAATTTTTTAAATTACTTAGATATTCTTATATAATTGCATTTGTTATAAAAAACACCTAAACATTATCAACACTTTCATATTGTAAACAATAAATATTATAATTTATGCAAGAACATCAATAATGTATTCTCATGTTTATACATAAATATCTCTGTAAATCACATTGATAATTTTGTAATCTACAAATAAATTATGTATCCATTAATATATTAAAAATATTGAAATAAAATTGTATTTACTCATTTATTTTTAATATATTTTTTCTATCGAAAATATTTTACAAATAATAAAAATTTTAAAAATTGATCAAATCATTGAAAATATTTATTCTATTACATTGTTTATAAATTTTATGATACTATAAATACTTTAAAATAAAATAAGATATCAAATTCAATGAATATCACGAGTATAGGGCTATAAAACCATCAGAATTTTTATGATTTTCACATGTTAATATACTTAATACAAATAAAATATATCAGAGTAATATAATCAAATAAAACTGATAAAGTATAAATATTAAATTTTCAATTACTTTCATTGTTGAATATATTAATCGGTTAAAATGATTCACTTGAAAATTCATCACGACAGAAAAATACTAAATAACATTTATTGGTATGTAGTATTTAATTATATAAATGGTTATTCATATTATATTATGTGATAAAAGGAATCATCGTTTCAAATTGAAAGATATATTATAATCAAATTATTAATAAAAATATTTAATTAGGTACTACAATAATGTTAACAATCAAAGCTAATTTACGCATTTATCACAAAAAAGGCGCAACAAGACGATTACGTAAACAAAACAAATGTCCAGCTATTATCTACAATAGAGGCCAGGAACCAAGCGTACCCATTGTATTGAATCAAAACGATATCTTACATCCTGAAGCTGTAATACAATTATACAAAAATAATGTTATTCTATTATTTATAGAAAATCAACAAACTATTACAGTCAAGGTGCAAGAACTACAATATCATCCTTTCAAGGCTAAACTAATACATATTGATTTTACACGTGTTTAATAACATAATTTATTTTAAAAATAACACCTAATTAAAAAATACATCTTTAATTATAAATTAAGACTTGTTTTCTTTATATAATATAAATATACATACACATTAACCATGCAATAAAATGTTTATAATAACTAATGAAAATTAAATTTAATAAATATTAAATATAAAATAATAAAATACCAATACACACAACATCAAATATATATAAAAATATCTGAGTGATCACAAACAAAAACTAACAATCATATTCAGAATGAAAATCTACAGTTATGTATTCACTTTCACAAATTTTTTTATAATAAACCTAAAACGGCATGTAGCGTAGTTTGGTAGCGCACCGTCATGGGGTGTCGGAGGTCAGAGGTTCAAATCCTCTCATGCCGAAAATACTTAAATACAGCGCCATCTACATGATAAAAATAATTATTTTTATCATGTAGATCTAGCGCTAATTCTACCAATTTCGTAATTAATTCTTGAAAATTTAATCCACTTACCTCCCACAATTTAGGATACATACTATCGCAAGTAAATCCAGGTAACGTATTAACTTCATTAATAAAAATTTTATTATCCAAACCTAAAAAAAAATCTACCCGCGCCATTCCAGAACAATTTAACACCTGAAATGCACGTAAAGCAATATGACGAATATCGTCACTTATTGCATCATTAATTAAAGCAGGTATCATGATCTGTGCTTTATGTTCCACATATTTATCATGATAAGTATAAAAATTATTATCTGATAATATAACTTCGCCACACACACTAATTTTTGGATTATCATTACCCAATACCGCGCATTCCAATTCTCTTCCAATAATAGCTGGTTCTATTAATATTTTATTACTAAAAGAGAAAGCTTTGTTTAAAGCTAAGTTAAAATCTTCACATTTAGTCACTTTCGATACTCCTATCGATGACCCTTGATTTGATGGCTTCACAAACAAAGGTAATCCAAAGATAGAAACAAAATAGTCAAAATCTATATTATCTTGATCCTGAGCCAAAACAGTTCTAAATGGTACTACGGATAAACCCGCATCACGCAACAAACATTTAGACACGTCTTTATTCATCCCTACAGATGAGCTCAAAACATTAGACCCAACAAATGGCAAATTCATCATACACAATAAACCTTGCAAAGCACCATCTTCTCCTAGTGTTCCATGGACTACCGGGAAAATAACATCAAATTTTAATAAAAAATTTATATTTTTAGTATGAAATTTAAATGGATGAGGACAGTTTTGTAAAAAAATAGAAATTTTATCATTTTTATGATATGATAAATTACGGAAGTTGATATCTTTCAAATGCCAACATCCTTTTTTGTCTATCCATAAAATCATGGCCTCGAAACGAAATTTATCAATAAACTGTGCAATACACATAGCTGATTTTAATGAAATCTCGTGTTCTAAAGAACGACCCCCACAAATAATACCAATGCATAATTTAGTAGACATACTCCATTCCTTGAAACATTAAATACTAAAACAGGCGAATTAATTAGGATATTAATTCGCCTGTTTTAGTATTTAATGTTG